>NZ_JBHYGR010000045.1:10891-23942 GCF_042738155.1 Kitasatospora sp. NPDC059088
GCGGGGGGTCTGGCCCAGCTCGCAGCCAGGCGTGGCCGGGGTGAGGTCGAGGACCCCCGCCCCCCCCCGCCCGGCCCCCCCCCCCCGCCCGGCCGCCCCCCCCCCCCCCCCCCCGAAGGGTGCGGGCCGGCCTCAGGCCGCCTCGCCGACCTCGCGGGTCGACGGGACGGGCATCAGGCCCTCGCGCTGGCGCTTGCGGCCGAAGCGCGGCATCCCGAGGGTGATGAAGGCCTCCGCCTGCATCGCGGCGAAGCCGATCCGCGGCAGGTCCCGGGTGCTCGGGAAGACCAGGAAGCGCGGCTCCCACTCGGGCTGGAACTTGGCGTTGAACTTGTACAGCGACTCGATCTGGAACCAGCGCGACAGGAACACCAGCAGTCCGCGCCAGGCGCGCAGCACCGGGCCCGCGCCGATCCGCTCGCCGCGGGCGAGCGCGGAGCGGAACATCGCGAAGTTGAGCGACACCCGGCGGATGCCCAGGGCGCCCACCTCCTGGAGGGCGGCGACGATCAGCAGCTCGTTCAGGCCCGGGTCGGCGGCGCGGTCGCGGCGCATCAGCTCCAGCGAGATGCCGTCCGGCCCCCAGGGCACGAAGTGCAGCACGGCCTTGAGGTCGTCGCCGCTCTCGCCCTCCTCGGGGGCCTTGTGGGCGGTGACCACCACGCAGTCGTCGTCCAGCGGGTCGCCGAAGCGCCCCAGGGCCATCGAGAAGCCGCGCTCGGTGTCGGTGCCGCGCCAGCGGGCGGCGGCGTCGGCGATCCGGTACTTCTCCTCGACGGTGAGGTCGGAGACCCGGCGCACCTTGCAGGAGTAGCCGTTGCGCTCGATCCGCTTGACCATCTGGCGGACGTTGCGCATGGCCCGGCCGGCGAGCGAGAAGGTCGCGGTGTCGACGATCGCCTCGTCGCCCAGCTCCAGCGCGTCCAGGCCCGCCTCGCGGGTCCAGACCTCGCCGCCGACCTCGCTGCAGCCCATCACGGCCGGCACCCAGGCGTGCTCGCGGGCCTCGGCCATGAACACCTTGATCGCGCCCGGCCAGGCCTCCACGTCGCCGACCGGGTCCCCGGAGGCGAGCATCACGCCGGAGACCACCCGGTAGGAGATCGCGGCCTTGCCGGTGGGCGAGAACAGCACGCTCTTGTCGCGGCGCAGCGCGAAGTAGCCGAGCGAGTCGCGCTCGCCGTGCCGCTTGAGCAGCTCGCGGACCTTCTCCTCGTCCTCGGCGGTGAGCTCCGGCTTGGGCTTGCCCGGGCGCAGCGCCAGGTAGGCGGTGGTGAAGGCGGTCAGCAGGCCGAGGCCGCCGAGCAGGTAGGCGACCAGGTCGGACATCCGCGCGTTGTTGTAGCGGACCGGGCCCTCGAAGCCGAACAGCCCGTACCCGACGTGCTGCAGCCGCTCCAGCAGGGCGGGGTGCCCGACCTCGTACTTGGTGCGGGTGCTCACGATCAGCAGGCCGAGCAGCACGCTGAGGACGCCCATGACGACCAGGTTGACCACCGCGCCCCAGCGGGTGCGCGGGTCGGCCTTGGCGTAGAACTCGCGCTGGTGCACCAGCATCACGGCGAGGACCACCAGCGAGACGACCGCCGGGCCGATCTGGTGCCAGCGCACGATGTGCAGCGAGGCGCTGAGCGGCAGCAGCACGCAGACCGCCCGCCAGGCCCGCCGCTTGCGCCGGCGCAGCGCGTGCGCCAGCGGCACCAGCAGGATGCCGACCATCAGCGTGCCGACCGCGGCCAGGCTGGTGGTGCCGCCCGGCAGCTGCCCGGCGAAGGTGTGCATCTTGGTGTGCCGGAGCTTGGGGAACACCGCGCTGGCGATGTCCACCAGCCCGATCAGCAGACAGGCGTAGCCGACGGCACCGGGGAGCCAGGCCCTCGGGACGGCGGCCGCCTGGTTGCGCAGCGTCTGCAGGCCGCGCCGACGGCGCGGCGGCTGCTCGGGGCTCGGCTCAACGGACACGGGAACGCTCATGGAAGCTCAGCGTAGAGGCTGCGGGGCGGTGTCCGTTCACTCCGGGGGAGCACGTGTGATGGACCTTCATGCGTATTCCTTCATCGGGCAATGCGCATACCAAGGATCCGGAAACGGACGGTAATCCGGTGCCGTGGGCGCGCTGCGGGTTGAGCCGGGGGTGGGAGCCGTGGGTCCGCCGCCGCGTGGCGGGGCAGGGCCCTCCGGTACGTCGTACGTACGGTGGACGCCGCATTCTAGGGCGCCGGTTGCCCCGGACCTCCCCCCACCCTCCCGACCCAGCCGGGACGTCCGGACAGCCTAGCTGCGGTGGCCCGGCCTGACGGCCCGCCAGACGATGAAGCCTGCATCGACAGTGTCCCACCGGAAGGCCGACGGCATGGAACTGACCAGCAACGTGCTGGTGAACGCGCTGCTCGCACTCGGGGCCGCGGCCCTGCTCACCACTTTGTGGATCTGGCCCCGGCTGGCCCGGCAGCGCCCGCTCCCGGTGCTCGGCAGGATCGGGCTGCTGACCGTCGTTCAGGTTTCGATCCTCGCGGTGCTGGCGCTGTCGGTGAACAACTCCTTCGGCTTCTACACCTCCTGGGACGACCTGCTCAGCCCCGGCGGCGCCAAGCTCGCGCTGGCCGGCAACGAGAACCACAAGGGCGGCACCCCGGTCTCCGACCAGCTGGTCCGGCCGACCAACGAGGGCGGCATGGAGAGCGCCCCCAACCTCCCCAAGGGCCCGCCGGAGGAGGTCGGGAAGATCGAGTCGGTCCGGGTCAACGGCAAGGAGACCGGTTTCTCCGACCAGATGTTCGTCTACCTGCCGCCCGAGTACTTCGACCCGAAGTTCGCCCTGGTCCGCTTCCCCGCCGTGGTGGCCCTGGCCGGCTTCCCGGGCACCACCCTGAACCTGCTCAAGGAGCTGCCGCTGGTGCAGACCGCGGTGGAGCTGCAGCGCTCCGGCAAGATGCCGCCGACCGTCCTGGTGCTGGCCCGCCCGTCGGTGGTCCCGGCCCGGGACACCGAGTGCGTGGACGTCCCCGGCGGGCCGCGCAGCGAGACCTGGTTCGTCAAGGACGTGCCCGAGGCCCTGCAGAGCGCGTACCGGCTCGGCCGCTCGGCCGCCTCCTGGGGCCTGTTCGGCTACTCCACCGGCGGCAGCTGCGCGATGCGGCTGTCGATGCGCTTCCCGAACGTCTACGGCAGCGCCGCGGGCCTGCACGGCGACTTCGCGGTGCGCCAGGACCAGTACACCGGCGGCGACCTCTTCAACGGCGACAAGGCCCTGACCCAGCAGCACGACCTCGGCTGGCGGCTGCAGAACCTCCCGGCCCCGCCGCTCAACCTGCTGGTGGTCTCCACCCGCAAGGAGTCGGACTACCCGCAGACCGTCCAGTTCGTCGACCAGGCCACCCAGGTCGCGGCGGCCAATCCGCAGTTCAAGGTGGAGTCGCTGTACCTGGACGACGGCGGCCACAACTTCGACAGCTGGACGCGGGAGCTGCCGGCCTCGCTGGAGTGGCTGGGCTCCCACCTCGGCTGAGGCGTGCGGGTGATTACCCGCCGGTCGGCCCGGCCGGCCGGCGGTTCGGGGGGACGTATCGCGGCCGCCCGCCCGACCACCGGCGGGCGCCGCCCCGGATCCGCGCAGGAGGCGCCGTGCTGAGCACCAGATCGCTCTTCAACGAGATCTACCGGAACGACCAGGCCTACCAGCTGTTCTGCAGCATCGCGGCCGGCGGCGAGGACCAGGGCGGCTGGGAGAACGAGCGGATCACCGCCCTCACCCCGGACCCGGTGCTCGCCCCGAAGGTCGCCCGGCACGGCGCGGACGAGCGCAAGCACGGCCGGATCTTCACCCAGCTGCTGAACAAGCGCGGACTGCCCAAGGTGCCCGTCCCGGACGAGGCCGACTACTGCATGCTGCTGGAGCGCCAGGGCGTCGGCCTGTCCCACGAGCGGCTGCTCGGCGACGCCCCGCTGACCGACCGCGAGATCATCACCTACCTCGCGCACAGCCGGGTCACCGAGCAGCGCGCCGCCGAGCAGATGCGCCAGCTGGTCAAGGTGTACGGGGACAACCCCGACCTCGGCCGGGCGATGCGGATGATCTCCGCCGACGAGGACAACCACCTCGCCTACTGCCACGAGGAGCTGCTGCGGCTGGTCGCCGACGGCCACGGACCGTACGTCCGGCACACCCTGGAGACCTGCGCCCGCGGCGAGATCCGCACCCACCGGGACGTCGGCCTCGCCGTCACCGCCCGGATGGCGCGGATCCTGCGCTGGCCCCGCTGGCAGCTGGCCGTGGTCACCCTCGGGGTGCACGCCCTCTACCTGTACGACCGGGCCTTCGGCTGGCGCCGGATGGTCACGCTGCGGATGCCGGAGCGCCGCAACGCACTGGGCACCCCGGCCCCGCCGCACGCGGAGCCCGAGGTGCCCTGAGCCGGGACCGGTCGCCGCCTGGCGACCGATGCCCCTACTGCCTGCCGCTACCTGCCGATGATGAGGCTCATCGCCTCGGCCCGGGTGGCCGGGTCGCGCAGCTGGCCGCGCACGCAGGAGGTGATGGTCTTGGCGCCGGGCTTGCGGATGCCGCGCATCGACATGCACATGTGCTCGCACTCGACCACGACGATCGCCCCGCGCGGCTCCAGGATCCGCATCAGCGCGTCGGCCACCTGGCTGGTCAGCCGCTCCTGCACCTGCGGCCGGCGGGCGTAGACGTCGACCAGCCGGGCCAGCTTGGACAGCCCGGTGATCTTGCCGCTGGGGGACGGGATGTACCCGACGTGCGCGACGCCGCGGAACGGCACCAGGTGGTGCTCGCAGACCGAGGTCAGCTCGATGTCCTTGACCAGCACCATCTCGTCGTGGCCGAGGTCGAAGGTGGTGGTCAGGACGTCCTCGGGCTCCTGCCACAGGCCCGCGAATATCTCCTTGTAGGCCCGCGCGACCCGGGCCGGCGTCTCCAGCAGGCCCTCGCGGTCGGGATCCTCCCCGACCGCGAGCAACAGCTCACGGATGGCGTTCTCGGCCCGCTTCTGGTCGAAGGCACCGACGGCGGGCGGACCGTCGAGCGTCACCGGGTCGATCATGCGGGCCTCGCTTACTCGTGGGAAGACTCTGGCTGAACAGCACGGATGCCGCGCCTCCAGGGTACAAACCCTGGTGACGCGGCATCCATTCCTACCGGAGTGCGGCTCAGCCCTCGGTCGGCGGCTCGGCCGCCGGCAGCGGCGGGAGCTTCACGATGTCGACCGGAGCGGTGTCGGAGGCGGCGGCGCCGTTGGTGAGCGCCAGCTCCTTCGGCGACTGCACCGGCGGCCGGGTGGACGGCGTGCGACGGGCGGAGCCCGTCCAGGCCGGCCGGGCCGGGCGCTTGACGATCGGGGCGAAGATCTCGGCGATCTGCTCCTTGTTCAGGGTCTCCTTCTCCAGGAGCTCCAGAACCAGGTTGTCGAGCACGTCGCGGTTCTCGACCAGGATCTCCCAGGCCTCGTTGTGCGCGCTCTCGATGAGCTTCTTGACCTCTTCGTCGACCAGCCCGGCGACCTCTTCCGAGTAGTCGCGCTGGTGGCCCATCTCACGGCCGAGGAAGGGCTCCGAAGCGTCGTTGCCGAACTTGATCGCGCCCAGGCGCTCGGTCATGCCGTACTGGGTGACCATGGCCCGCGCCGTGGCGGTGGCCTTCTCGATGTCGTTCGAGGCACCGGTGGTCGGGTCGTGGAAGACCAGCTCCTCCGCCGCGCGCCCGCCCAGCATGTAGGCCAGCTGGTCGAGCATCTCGTTGCGGGTGGTGGAGTACTTGTCCTCCTCCGGCAGCACCATGGTGTAGCCGAGGGCCCGACCGCGGGACAGGATCGTGATCTTGTGCACCGGGTCGCTGTACTGGCAGGCCGCCGCGACCAGGGCGTGACCGCCCTCGTGGTACGCGGTGATCTTCTTCTCCTTGTCGGACATGATCCGCGTGCGCTTCTGCGGACCGGCCACGACGCGGTCGATCGCCTCGTCCAGGATGCCGTTGTCGATCAGCTTCTTGTCCGAGCGGGCGGTCAGCAGCGCGGCCTCGTTGAGCACGTTCGAGAGGTCGGCGCCGGTGAAGCCGGGGGTGCGCTTGGCGACGGCCGACATGTCGACGTCGGGCGCGATCGGCTTGCCCTTCTGGTGCACCTTGAGGATGTCCAGACGGCCCTGGAGGTCGGGACGCTCGACCGCGATCTGCCGGTCGAAGCGGCCCGGGCGCAGCAGCGCCGGGTCCAGGATGTCGGGGCGGTTGGTCGCCGCGATCAGGATCACGCCGCCCTTGACGTCGAAGCCGTCCATCTCGACCAGCAGCTGGTTGAGGGTCTGCTCGCGCTCGTCGTGGCCGCCGCCGAGACCCGCACCGCGGTGCCGGCCGACGGCGTCGATCTCGTCGACGAAGATGATCGCCGGAGCGTTCGCCTTGGCCTGCTCGAAGAGGTCGCGGACGCGGCTGGCGCCGACACCCACGAACATCTCGACGAAGTCGGAGCCGGAGATCGAGTAGAACGGCACCCCGGCCTCGCCCGCGACGGCACGCGCCAGCAGGGTCTTGCCGGTCCCGGGCGGGCCGTAGAGCAGCACACCCTTGGGGATCTTGGCGCCGACGGCCTGGAACTTGGCCGGCTCCTGGAGGAACTCCTTGATCTCGTGGAGCTCCTCGACCGCCTCGTCGGCACCCGCGACGTCCGAGAAGGTGGTCTTCGGGGTGTCCTTGGTGAGCAGCTTGGCCTTGGACTTGCCGAACTGCATGACGCGCGAGCCGCCGCCCTGCATCTGGTTCATCAGGAACAGGAAGACCAGGACGATGATCACGATCGGCAGCATCGACAGCAGCAGGCTGACGAAGGTGCTCTGCTTCTCGGGACTGACCGTGTAGCCCTCGGCGAGGGTGTTCGGGTCCTTGTCGTTGATCTGGGCCTGCAGCTTGTCGGCGATCGCCACACCCTGGTCACCGATGTACGAGGCCTGGAACTTGTTGCCGGACGGGACCTTGCCCGTACCGGCGTTGGACAGCGTGGCGCCGTCCTTCAACTGGATCTTGATCGTGTTCGAGTCACCGGTGGTGATCTGCGCCGACTTGACGTTGTGCGCATCGATCGCTGCGACGACCTGCCCGGTGTCCACCGTCTTGTAGCCGTTCGAGTCCGAAACGACCTGCATCAGTACGATGACGGCGAGGACAGCCAGCACGATCCACATGATCGGCGCACGGAAGTATCGCTTGACGTCCATCCATGCGGAGCGTTGCCGCCCCGTCCCTCCTGCCACTCAGCGGCGCCGGGAGGCTTTGGGCCGCGGCGCAATCCGAATCGATGCTCATGTGAAGAGCGGTTTATTGGACCGTACCGCAGTCGCACCCACCCATGGCGGGAGCACGGCGACACGGCTCAGCTTCTTTGTCCCCCGGTCCAACGGGCGGGAACAACCCTCTGTTCCCGCCCATAGCCCGAACGGAGCCCTCAACCGCCGTAGACGTGCGGGGCGAGGGTCCCGATGAAGGGGAGGTTACGCAGCTTCTCCGCGTAGTCCAGGCCGTAGCCGACCACGAACTCGTTGGGAATGTCGAAGCCGACGTACTTCACGTCGATCTCGACCTTGGCCGCGTCCGGCTTGCGCAGCAGGGTGCAGACCTCCAGCGAGGCCGGGCCGCGCGAGCCCAGGTTGCCCAGCAGCCAGGACAGCGTCAGACCGGAGTCGATGATGTCCTCGACGATCAGGACGTCCCGACCGGCGATGTCGGTGTCCAGGTCCTTCAGGATGCGCACCACACCGGAGGACTTGGTCCCCAT
Organism: Kitasatospora sp. NPDC059088; assembly: GCF_042738155.1. Classification (NCBI taxonomy): domain Bacteria; kingdom Bacillati; phylum Actinomycetota; class Actinomycetes; order Kitasatosporales; family Streptomycetaceae; genus Kitasatospora; species Kitasatospora sp. NPDC059088. Next base: position 18,676 of record NZ_JBHYGR010000045.1, read on the forward strand.
GCCGTACGAGGAGACGGCCATCCAGTCCATCGTGACCTGCGAGTGCAGGGTCCGGGCCAGATCGGCCATCACCATGACGGCCCCCTTGAGGACGCCGACGATCAGCAGGTCCTTGCCTGCGTAGTCCCGGTCGATTCGCTCGGCCAGCTCCTGGAGCTTGGCGTCGATCTCGTCCTTGCTGATGAGCACCTTCGCGAGGTCAGCGCCCATGTCGTTCTGGTCCACCGGGGATACGTCCTCAAACGTTCGGGGTCTGTGTGGCCGGCGGCCGGCTCCCCCGGGACGTGCCTCGCCCTCAGTCGCCCTGCCGCCGAAAGACCAGCGTGCCACACCTACGGGTGGCCTCGACGCCCCCGGGTAGGTGCAGCGGCCCCTGGCCGCGCCATCCGGTGACCAGCAGGTCCACCGTCTCCAGGTGCCGGGCGAAGAGGTCCCCGGCCGGACAGCCCGCCCGCAGCGCCGCCCGCCGCAGCACCCGGCGCCGGACGGCGGGCGGCAGTTCGGCCAGTTTCACGGCGTCCAGGGTGCCTTCGCCCGTACGGAGGTCGCGCTCGGCCAGCGAGGCCCACTGGTCGAGGGCGTCGGCGTCGTCCCGGAACAGCCGGGCGGTGCGGGCCAGCGCCTCGACCACGCCGCCGCCGAGGTGCTTCTCCAGCACCGGCAGCACCTCGTGGCGGACCCGGGAGCGGGTGTAGGCGGGATCACAGTTGTGCGGGTCGTCCCAGACCGGGATCGCCTGGGCGGAGCAGGCCTGCAGGGTGGCCGCCCGGTCCAGCTCCAGCAGCGGGCGGCGGTAGCGGCCCTTCTGGGCCGGCATCCCGGCCAGCGAGCGGGAGCCGGAGCCGCGGGCCAGGCCCAGCAGCACGGTCTCGGCCTGGTCGTCCCGGGTGTGGCCGAGCAGCACCGCGATCGCGCCGTGGCGCTCGGCGGCCTCGTCCAGGGCGGCGTAGCGGGCGTCCCGGGCGGCGGCCTCGGGGCCGCCGGCCCGGCCGACCCGCACCGGGACGGCCTCGACCGGGTCCAGGCCCAGCGAGCGCAGGCGCTCGGCGACCTGGGCGGCGCGGTCGGCGGAGCCGTCCTGGAGGCCGTGGTCGACGGTGACGGCGCCGACCCGCAGACCGATCTTGGGGGCCTCGAAGGCGGTAGCGATGGCCAGCGCCATCGAGTCCGCGCCGCCGCTGACGGCGACCAGGACCAGCGGCGAGCCGGGGGCGGCCGGGGTGCGCGGCAGCCCGGAGGGGTGGCGGGCGGCGTTGCCGATCAGGGTGGTGCCGACGGCGGCACCGACCAGCGGCGCCCCGGCGGGGCGCCCGCGGGGTTCGCGCACGGGCGCGGTGAAGGTGGTACCGGCCTCGGCGGCGAGGTCGGTGAGCGTACGGCGAACGGCCAGGCGTATCGCGGCGACGGCGGGGTGAGGGCCCACGGCGGACGACTCCTCGACGGAGGGGACAGGGCTGCGGCGGGCGGCCGGAACCGCGCACCTGGATAGCGCCGCGTTACCGGGCGCTCACAGATGGTGGCAGAAAGTGGCGGGCCGCTACGCCACCCGCGCCACCGGTACGACCACCGTCCCACGTACGGGTGAATGGAGAAACGTATCTTCACCCATCATCTGCCCGATTGGACCACTCGTACGAGCGGGTTTGACCGCCGCCGACCGACGGCGGTCCCCCGGTACTCCGGGAATGCCCGATCGGGGCCTCCCGAGGGCCTCCCCGAGGGCCTCAGCGGCCGACCCGGGCGACCCAGGCGGCCGGGTCGTGGATCTCGTCCTTGGTCGGCAGGGTGTTCGGGGACGTCCACACCCGGTTGAAGCCCTCCATGCCGACCTGCTCCACCACCGCCCGGACGAACACCGCGCCGTCCTGGTACTGCCGCAGCTTGGCGTCCATGCCCAGCAGCCGGCGCAGCATCAGGTCCAGCCGGTTCGCCCCGCGGTCACGGCGCTGCTGGAACTTCTCCCGGATCTCCGCCACCGTCGGCACCACGGCCGGGCCGACGCCGTCCATCACCACGTCCGCGTGACCCTCCAGCAGCGACATCACCGCCGTCAGCCGGCCGAGGATCTCGCGCTGCGCGGGCGACTGGACGATCTCCAGCAGGTTCCCGCCGGAGGCGCTGTCCCGGCCCTCCCGGGCGCCGGTGCCCGGCAGGCCGGCGCCGAGCGAGCCCGCCGCGTCGCGCAGCCGCTCCAGCAGCGCGCCCGGGTCCACGTCCGTCTCGGCCAGGAAGGACTGCACCTCGGACTGGATGTGGTCGCGCAGCCACGGCACCGCGGTGAACTGGGTGCGGTGGGTCTCCTCGTGCAGGCAGACCCAGAGCCGGAAGTCGGACGGGTCGACGTCCAGCTCGCGCTCGACGTGCACGATGTTCGGCGCCACCAGCAGCAGCCGGCCCGGCCCCGGGCCCTCCGGGCCCAGCCGCGGCTTGTCGAACAGCGCCGCCGGGCTGTCCGGCGCCTCCAGCGAGGGCTCGGCCGGGGCGAAGGTCTCGTACTGGCCCAGCACCTTGGTGGACAGGAACGCCAGCAGCGCGCCGACCTCGATCCCGGTGGCCTTCTCCCCCACCGCCCCGAAGACGCCCGCCGCCGCGCCGGTGGCCCGCCGCGCCTGGAGCTTCTCCACCAGCGGCTGGACCACCGTGCGGAAGCCCGCCACGTTCGCCCGGACCCAGCCCGGGCGGTCCACCACCAGCACCGGCGTCGCGGCGGCCGCGGCCAGACTGCTCGACCGCATCCCGGTGAACACCCGCACGTGCTCCTCGGCCTCCAGCGCGTGCCGGCGCAGCTCGGCGACGACCGCCGCCGCCTCGGCCCGGCTCACCTCCGGCCCCGGCCGCACCAACCTGGTCGCAGTAGCGACCGCGAGATTCCAGTCGACCATGTCAGCCCCGCCGCTCGCGCTCGTCATGCCCTCACCGTACGTGCTCCCCACCATCAACGGCAGCCACCCGCCACGAACACCCTGCCCGCCTCCGGGCCCGCTCGAACCCGCCCTCCACGGGCCCCCTACGGCCCGGCGGGCGCCGCCCCGGCCGCCCCTCCGGCCGGCCTCCGCCGGGCGGTCGGCCCGGCGGCGGACGGGGGGAACGGAACCGGGGTCGGTCAGTGGCAGCCGCAGGAGGCGAGGCGGGCGGCGATCCGGTCCATGGCGGCGCGGGCGGTGTCCGCCGGCGCGGTGGTGCGGGTCATCACGGCGAAGGCCAGCAGGCGGCCGTCGGCGTCCACCACGGTGCCCGCGAGGGTGTTGACCCCGCTGAGGCTGCCGGTCTTGGCGCGGATCAGGCCGGCCGCGTCGGCGGCGCCGGAGCCCGAGCCGTAGCGCTTGGCCAGGGTGCCGGTGAAACCGGCCACCGGGAGGCCGGTGAGGACCGGGCGCAGCGCGGGGTGCTGGTCGGAGGAGGCCAACGCGAGGATCCGGACCAGGACGGCGGGCGGGATCCGGTTGTCCGTGTTCAGGCCGCTGCCGTCGTTGAGGACCACGCCGGTCATCGGCACACCGAGTCTGCCGAGCTCCTTGACGACGGCGGTCGCCGCGCCCTCGTAGCCGGCCGGCTGGTGCCCGGCGAGGGCGACCTGACGGGCGATCGCCTCGGCGAGCTGGTTGTCCGAGGTGGTGAGCAGGCGCTCGACCAGCCGGGCGACGGTCGGCGAGTCGACCTTGCCGAGGACGGGGGCGTCCGCGGCGGCCGGGGAGGCGGCCGGCCTGGCCCTGCCCTCGACGGTGACGCCCTGGGCGGCGAGCATCGTGGCGAAGGCCGTGGCGGCCGCGCCCGCCGGGTCGGCGACCCGGAGCGGGGCCTCGTCCTTGCTCTTCGGGTCGACCTTGGCCTCGTCCGCCATCAGCGGGACGACCAGGGCGAGGTTCTCGTTGTCGGGCTTCCGCTGCTGGGTGCTGTCGGGGTACAGCGACAGGTCGTAGCCCAGCCGGACCGTCGTGGTCCCGGCCGCTTTGAGGGCGGTGGCGGTCTGTCGGGCGAGCTCCTCCAGCGAGGCGGGCGCGGTGTCGGCGTCGACGGGCCGGCCGCCGATCTGCACCTGGTCGGCGGGCAGCGCGGTGAGCGTCGGGTCCCCGCCGCCGACCAGGGTGATGCTGCCCGGGTCCGTGCCGCGGACCACCCGGGTGGTGAGCCGGGTGTCGGCGGGGATCAGCGACAGGGCCGCGACCGAGGTGGCCAGCTTGGTGGTGGAGGCCGGGGTGACCGGGGTGTTCTCGTCGGAGCCGTACAGGAGTTGCCCGCCGGCGGCGTCCGCGACGGCGAGGGTCACGGTGCCCAGGCTCCTGTCGGCGAGTGCGGGGGCCAGCGCCTGCTGGAGGCCCTGCGCGGTGGGGACGGCGGCCTCCGGGCCGTCCCCGGCGACGGCCAGCACGGCGCCCGCGGCGGGCACCGGGCGCGCGACCGGCGTACCGCTGACACCGCCGGCACCATCGCCACCGCCCGGCGAGGGGGACGGCTGCGCGTACGCACCGCCCCCGCCCAGCACCGCCCCGGCGACCAGAAGGGCCGCTCCGCACAGCCCCGCGGCCGTCCCCCCGCGGCGCCGCGCCGCCCCCGCCCCAGCTCCCACCGACCGGCCCCTTTCCCCAGCACTCACTCCCGTAGGAGACACTTGGATTCTGTCAGTCCCTACCTTGGAGGAACCGTTGGAATTCGACGTCCTTATCGAAATCCCGAAGGGCTCTCGTAACAAGTACGAGGTCGACCACGAGACCGGCCGTCTGCGGCTCGACCGGATGCTCTTCACGTCGACCCGTTACCCGGCCGACTACGGCTACGTCGAGGGCACGCTCGGCGAGGACGGCGACCCGCTGGACGCCCTGGTCATCCTGGACGAGCCGACCTTCCCCGGCTGCCTCATCAAGTGCCGTGCCATCGGCATGTTCCACATGACCGACGAGGCCGGCGGCGACGACAAGCTGCTGTGCGTCCCGGCCACCGACCCGCGCTGGGAGCACCTGCGCGACATCCACCACGTGTCGGAGTTCGACCGCCTGGAGATCCAGCACTTCTTCGAGGTCTACAAGGACCTGGAGCCGGGCAAGTCGGTCGAGGGCGCCAACTGGGTCGGCCGTGTCGAGGCCGAGGCCGAGGTCACCGCTTCGGTCAAGCGTCTCGCGGAGCAGGGCGGCCACTGATCCGTCGTTCCGATCTAGGTCGGGACAGCCAGGGGGCCGGGGCCCCCGGACCCATCCCCGGGGGGTGTCTTTTAAACAACAGTCCCCGGCCACCCCAAAAGAACGTTTTTTAAAGGGGGGGGGCGGGTCAAT
>NZ_JBHYGR010000045.1:23952-51206 GCF_042738155.1 Kitasatospora sp. NPDC059088
CGTCGGCCTGCGGGCCGTCCCGCTGACGGACGCCGCCACGAACGCCCGCCTCGGCCTGGTCGCCCGCCGCGACCAGCACTCCCCGGCCCCTGCCGTTCCGGGAGGCGTTCGAGGAGACGTTCGGGGAGGCTCAGTCCTCCAGCCGGAAGCCGACCTTCAACCCGACCTGGTAGTGCTTCACCTGGCCCTCCTCGATGTGGCCGCGGATCTCCGTGACTTCGAACCAGTCGAGGTTGCGCAGCGTCCGGGAGGCCCGCTCCACCCCGTTGCGGATGGCCGAGGCGACGCTCTCGGTCGAGGACCCGACGATCTCGGTCACCCGGTACACGTGGTCGGTCATGGCGGACTCCCTCAGCTGTGCGACGGCCCCCGTCCACCGTGCACCGCCCCCGCCCCGCCCGCACCCCGACGACGGCCGACCGAAGGCCGGCCGGAAGCCGGCCGGAAGCCGGAGCCGCCGAGGCGCTTCCCAGGGCGTGTCTGACAATTCCCGCCGGGCGTGCGACGCCGGGGCACGCACCTCGCCGCGTTGTCGTCGGTCGCCAATGCGCTGCATTGGGCTCCCTCCTCCGCCTTGCGATGCACGCACCCCAACGCCGCGCGCTGATCCGACGCGAATGGTCAGACACGCCCTAGAAGGCCGCGCGGACCTCGCCGACCGGGGCGCCGCCGCCGAACAGCGGGGCCGCGCCGATCCGCTCGACCGCGTCGTCCGCGCCGGTCACCCCGAGCCGGCGCAGCGCCGCCGCCAGCACCGGGCCGCGGGCCCGCTCGGAGCCGTCGTCGATCTTGAAGGCGAGGGCCCGGCCGTCCGCCAGCGCGACCACCTGGACGGCCTCGGCGCCCATCTTGGAGAGCGCGCCCGGAACGGACCGCATCAGCAGGGTGTCGGCCCGGCGGGTGCCGGCCACGTACTCGGGGTGGGCGCGCATCGCGTCGGCCACCCGCCGCTGCGCGGTGCCCTCCCCGGCCAGCACCAGGCGGCGGTAGCCGCGGGCCAGGCCGGTCAGCGTGACGGCGAGCAGCGGGGCGCCGCAGCCGTCCACCCCGGTGTGCGCCGGGGTCTCGCCGGTGCCCTCGGCGAGGGCCTCGCGGGCCAGCTCCTGGATCGGGTGCGCCGGGTCGAGGTACGTCTCGGTGTCCCAGCCGTTGGCGACGCAGGCGGCCAGCCAGCCGGCGTGCTTGCCGGAGCAGTCCATCAGGATCGGGGCGCGCCGTCCGCCGGCGGCGAGCAGCAGCTCCGCCTCGGTCTCGTCCAGGGGCAGGTCGGCCGGGGTGCGCAGGGCGGACTCGTCGAGGCCGGCGGAGCTCAGGATGGCCCGTACGCCGTCGAGGTGAAACGATTCCGCGGAATGGCTGGAGGCCGCCAGGGCCAGCAGCTCGCCCTCGATCGCCAGCCCGGCCCGCAGGGTCGCCATCGCCTGGAACGGCTTGGCCGTCGAGCGGGGGAAGACCGGCGCGTCGGGGTCGCCGAGCGCGAACCCCACCGAACCATCGGCGGCCAGCAGGACCAGGGAGCCGTGGTGCCGGCCCTCGGTGAAGCCCGAGCGTATGACCTCGGCGAGCACGGGCGGGGTGGCGGACTGGGACATCGCGGAGCCTTCCGGGGGCGGGGGTGGGCCGGGAGGAAGCCGGACCCCACCCACCCCGCGACGACTCACCCGGTCTAGAGCGGCCTCTCCGAGAGCAGGTCGTCGACCCGTGCTTCCCCATCACGGTACCTGCGGGTGATCTCGGCGTTGCAACCGTCCGCCGTCCGCAGCAGCCGCTGGCGGCGGCCGGACACCTCGCGCTCGTGGGCGCGCAGCCGCTCCAGGGCGGCCAGCAGCTCCTCCGCCGGGTGGGCCGCCAGGTCGGCGAGCTGGACGTCGCCCATCAGCGCGTCCGCCTCCAGCTGGGACTCCTGGGTGCGCGGCGGGCCGAGGGTGACGTGCCGGGCCGAGCGCCGCACCGTGGAGGGCGCGTCGGTCAGGATGGCCGGCAGCCGGTCCAGCAGGTCGCCGCCGGGCTCCTCGCCGGCCGCCGGGGACGGGTGGGCGGGGCCGCCGCCGGGGCGCCGGTCGAGCTCGGCGCGCAGGATGTCCATCCGCCCGTGCAGCAGCCGCCGCAGGTAGGACAGGTCGGCCTCCTGCGCCAGGGTCTCCCGGCGCAGGATCCGCAGCTGGTCCAGGCCCAGCGCCTCCAGGTCCGGCTCGCCGTCCCGGACGGCCGTCCAGGACCGGTCCCCGGCGGCCTGCGCCACCGGTCCGGAACGGCTCCACGCCGCGCTGCTCGCGTCCATCATCCAGCCCACCTGCCGTCGTCCGATCCCGCCCGCTCGCGGCACCCCGTCCCTGCCGCCGGCCCGGCCCGTCCCCCGACGGGCTCGTGCGTCCCGTCCGTTGGCACGCCCGGGGGCCCCGAAGGGTTCCACTCCCCGGCCGGGACCACCCGCCGGGGCGACCCCGACAGAACGCCTGACCTACCGGCTCGACCGCCCGGCCGAACCCGGCCCGGTGCGGCGGACCTCCAGGCGCGCCGGGCCTTCGTGCGGTCCCCCAGCGTGCCACCCCACCCGGCGCGCGCGCACCGCCCGTGCACCCGAACGGCCCCCTGGCGAACGGGGGTGGCTGATATGACCGGGCCTTTCCGCAGCAGGAGCAGCGCCCGAACCTGCGCAGGCGCGCACTGCACGGCGTGCGCCACCCTTGTGCGCGCCCCAGGTGTACGCCCCCGGATTCCCCCGAGACCCCACGGGGCGCCCCGGTGCTCCGGCACAATGGCGGCATGCGAGCAGTGGTGCAGCGAGTGACCGAGGCCCGGGTGACCGTGGCCGGAGAGACCGTCGGCGCGATCGAGGGGCCCGGGCTCTGCGTCCTGGTCGGCGTGACCCACGAGGACACCCCGGCCAAGGCGGCCCAACTGGCCCGCAAACTCTGGACGCTGCGGATCCTGCCGGTCGACGGCGAGGGCGTGGAGCAGAGTTGCTCGGACATCGGCGGCCCGCTGCTGGTGATCAGCCAGTTCACCCTCTACGGCGACGCCCGCAAGGGCCGCCGGCCCACCTGGACCGCCGCCGCCCCCGGGCCGGTCGCCGAGCCGCTGGTGGACGAGGTGGTGGCCCAACTGCGCGCGCTGGGCGCCAAGGTGGAGACGGGCCGGTTCGGCGCCGACATGCAGGTGGCGCTGGTGAACGACGGCCCGTTCACCGTCCTCGTCGAGGTCTGAGGCCCGGAGGGCCCGAGGGCCGGGCCCCGGGCCGGTGTGCCGTGAGGCCCCGGCCCCGCCCCGGACCCGCCCCGGACCCTGCCCGGCCTACTGCGGGACGATCACGTCCTGGGTGCCCGGCACCGTGCCGGCCAGCAGCACCGCGTCCACCGGCACGTTCCGCTTGACGACCGCCAGCGCGATCGGCCCCAGCTCGTGGTGCCGGGCCGAGGAGGTCACGAGGCCCAGCGCCCGGCCGTCCGGGTCGGAGGCCAGCCGCACCTCGGTGCCGTGCGGGGGCAGCGTCTCCTCGGTGCCGTCCAGGTGCAGGAAGACCAGCCGGCGCGGCGGGCGGCCCAGGTTGTGCACCCGGGCGACGGTCTCCTGGCCGCGGTAGCAGCCCTTCTGCAGGTGGACGGCGGTGCGCAGCCAGTCCACCTCGTGCGGGATGGTCCGGTGGTCGGTCTCGAAGCCGAGCCGGGGCCGGTGGCCCTCGATCCGCAGCGCCTCGTAGGCCCAGACGCCGGCCGCCGGGCCGTACCCGGCGGTGCGTTCCGCCAGCTCGGCGCGCGGCACGAACAGGTCGCGGCCGTACGGGAGTTCGCGGACGGCGGCGGCGCCCTCGACGGAGCCGGTGGAGCCGGCCGGCAGGTGGACCACGGCGTAGTCGGCGGTCGCGTCGACGACCTCCACCCGGTAGAAGAACTTCATGCTCTCCAGGTAGCCGATCAGCGCCTCCTGGGTGCCGGGCTCGACGTGCGCCCAGGTGGTGGTGCCGTCGTCGACCAGGTAGAGGGCGTGCTCGACGTGCCCGTTCGGGGAGAGCACCAGCGCCTCGGTGGCGTGCTGCGGCTCCAGCCCGCTGACGTGCTGGGTGAGCAGCAGGTGCAGCCAGGCGAGGCGGTCCGCACCGGTGACGGTGAGCACACCGCGGTGCGAGAGGTCGACGAAGCCGGTGCCCCGGGACAGGTTCCGTTGCTCGCGGAAGATGTCGCCGTAGTGGGCGGCGACGCCTTCGTCGGCCCCCTCGGCGGGGACGGCTCCGGGCAGGGCAAGCAGCGGGCTCTTCACACCGGTCATACCGGCCAGCTTACGACCGCTCGTCGGCCCGCCCGGCGGCGCAGTCGGCGCAGCGGCCGAAGATGGCGAAATGCTTGAGGTCGGTGTCGAAGCCGTGCTGCTCGCGCAGCCGGTCGACCAGCGGCTGGGCGATCTCGGTGTCGGTCTCGGTGACCTTCTCGCAGTCCCGGCAGACCAGGTGGAGGTGGTGGTGGCGGCCGGCCAGGTGGTAGGTCGGGGCGCCGTGGCCGAGGTGGGCGTGCGAGACCAGGCCCAGCTCCTCCAGCAGCTCCAGGGTCCGGTAGACGGTGGAGATGTTGATGCCGCTGGCGGTCTTGCGGACGTGGCAGAGGATGTCGTCGGGGGTGGCGTGGTCGAGGGCGTCCACGGCCTCCAGCACCAGCTGCCGCTGCGGCGTGAGGCGGTAGCCGCGCTCGCGCAGGTCGGTCTTCCAGTCGCCCGAGAGCTGCCAGTCGGTGGTGCCGGTGTCCGCCACGGTTTCTGTCCCTGCCAAGGTCGGGGGTCCTGGGACAAGTGTAGGGACCGGCCGGCGGCCGGTCCCTACCTCGTGCGCAGAACGTCCCGGGACGGGCCTACTTGAAGAAGGCGATGCCGTCGTCCGGCAGGTCGTTGATGTCCTTGATCAGCTGGGCCGGGCTGAGCACCTTCTTGAGCTGCGCGGACATGTACGGGCGCAGCGGCACGTTCGGGGCGGCCTTCTCGCCGACCCAGAGCAGCTCGCCGTTGACGAAGCCGTACAGCCGCTTGCCGCCGGAGTACTCCGGGGAGCCCTCGATCCGGGCCACCGCGTCGGTCGAGACGTCGACCTGCGGCTTGCCGTCGGCCAGCTCGCCGTACCAGATCTCGACCGTGCCGTCGTCGCGGACCGAGGAGATCTCGATCCCGCGGACGCCGCTGGTGCCGTCGTGGTTGCTGGTGATGCGCCAGAAGGCGTGCTCGTTCTCCAGCGGACGGACCTTCTCGCCCTCCTCGTCCAGCACCCAGGTACGGGAGCGGAACTCCAGGAAGGGGCGGCCGTCGTGGCGGATCACGATCTCCTGGCCGAAGTTGCACTTCTCCGTGCCGGGGAAGTCATAGACGCCCGCGCCCTCCCAGGTACCGAGGAGGAAGGCGAGCGGGACGACGTCCCTGTGGAGGTCAGAGGGGATCTCGATCATGTTCCTGGTCGCTGTCGTGGTCGGTGCGGTCTGCCTCAACCGTACGGCAGGGTCAGCGCTGGCCCTGGTACAGCTTCATCACCGAGAAGATGGCGAACCAGGTGATCAGCACGGCCATCAGGGCCAGCAGACCGTCGAAGAAGATTTCCAGACCGGACACGGGGGGCTCCCAGGCGGCGACAGTGTGGTGGATTTTGCTCGCGCCCACTCTATCCGGAGGGCTACGGTCGGTCGCGGTGAGCCCCACCACGTCGGCTTCCGCGCCGCAGCGTAGCCGCCGCGCCGCCTCCCCCGGGGCGCCGTTCAAGGTTTGCCCACGGGATTCCACGATGACGGCGGACGGGGGCGGCGGGACCTCTAAGGTGGCGCCATGTCGAAGAAGCTCGTCATCAAGGTGACCGCCGGTGCGGACGCGCCCGAGCGGTGCTCACAGGCCTTCACGGTGGCGGCCGTGGCCGTCGCCAGCGGGATCGACGTCTCGCTGTGGCTGACCGGGGAGTCCTCCTGGTTCGCGGTGCCGGGGAGGGCCGCGGAGTTCGAGCTGCCGCACGCCGCACCGCTGCCGGACCTGCTGGAGTCGATCCTGGCCTCCGGCTCGGTGACGTTGTGCACCCAGTGCGCGGCCCGGCGCGGGATCACCCAGAAGGACACCGTCGAGGGCGTCCGGATCGCGGGGGCGCAGGTCTTCGTCAGCGAGATCATGGCGGACAACGTCCAGGCGCTCGTCTACTGACGCCCTACGGGCGTTCCTCGCGGTCGGGGCGGTCCCGGTCGGGGCGGTCCCGGTCGGGGCGGTCCCGGTCGGGGCGGTCCCGGTCGTGGCCGGGCTCGTCCCACTTCGGGTCCTCCCAGCGCGGGTCGTTCCACCAGTCGTCGTCCGGGTCCCGCTTGTTGGCGAACACCGCAGCGGCCGGCGGGATGACCATCGCGACCACGCACAGTCCCACCGCGGCTCCCACCGAGAAGAACCGCACCACGCCCCAGGCCAGGACGAACAGGCCCAGGCACACGCCCATCATGGCGTAGTAGTAGCGCCGCCGACGCCTCGTCTGCACGTCTTCCACGGTACGACCGAGGGCCCCCGCGCGGCAGGGGCCCTCGGCGTGATCGTCCGTGCCGGTCAGACCGCGATCGCGACCTCGACGGCGGTGCCCTGGGAGGCCACCACCTGACGGTCCACGGTCTGGCCCGGGACCAGCGCCCGCAGGGTCCACTTGCCCGGGCGGGCGAAGAACCGGAACTGGCCGGTCGCCGAGGTGGGCACCTCGGCCGTGAACTCGTTGTTCTCGTCCAGCAGCCGGACGTAGCCGTTGACCGGCTCACCGTCGCGGGTCACCGAACCCTGGATGATCGTCTCGTTCGCCACGTCAACTCCTGCCAGGTCCGGCCCGCCGGCCTTCGCACCGCACATGTCTGTCTCCTTCTGACTTACGGGTCGAGCCGGGGGCTCAGTTGCTGCCGAGCTCGATCGGCACGCCGACCAGGCTGCCGTACTCGGTCCACGAGCCGTCGTAGTTCTTCACGTTCTCCTGGCCGAGCAGCTCGTGCAGCACGAACCAGGTGAGCGCGGAGCGCTCGCCGATCCGGCAGTAGGCGATGGTGTCCTTCGCCAGGTCGATGCCCTCGGCCTCGTAGAGGGCCTTGAGCTCGTCGTCGCTCTTGAAGGTGCCGTCGTCGTTGGCGTTCTTCGCCCACGGGATGTTGCGGGCGCTCGGCACGTGGCCGGGGCGCTGCGACTGCTCCTGCGGGAGGTGGGCCGGGGCGAGCAGCTTGCCGGAGAACTCGTCGGGCGAGCGGACGTCGACCAGGTTGAGGGTGCCGATGGCGGCGATCACGTCGTCGCGGAAGGCGCGGATCGAGGAGTCCACGGCCTGCGCCTGGTACGCGGTGGCCGGGCGGGCCGGGACCTCGGCGACCAGGTCGCGGGAGTCCAGCTCCCACTTCTTGCGGCCGCCGTCCAGCAGGCGGACGTCGCCGTGGCCGTACAGCTTGAAGTACCAGTAGGCGTACGAGGCGAACCAGTTGTTGTTGCCGCCGTACAGGACGACGGTGTCGTCGTTGGCGATGCCCTTGGCGCTGAGCAGCGCCTCGAAGCCGGCCTGGTCGATGAAGTCGCGGCGGACCGGGTCCTGGAGGTCCTGCTTCCAGTCGATCCGGACGGCGTTGCGGATGTGGTTCTTGTCGTACGCGGAGGTGTCCTCGTCGACCTCGACGATGACGACCTTCGGGTCGTCCAGGCGGGCCTGGACCCAGTCGGCGTCGACCAGGACGTCGCTGCGGCTCATGGTGGTGTTCTCCATCCGAGGGCGGTTTGCGGAAGGTGCTGCTCAGCTGCTCAGCGGGGGTGCTGCCGGGGTACTGCCGGGGTGCCCGAACGGAGGCGGTCCGAAATCCTGTCCGAATGATGGGACGGAGGAGGAGAACCGGGACGACCGGGCGGAGGACTGCGGAGCACGGCCGGGAACCATCGGCCCCGAGGGCCGGACGAGGTCACCGGAAGGTCGGCGGCGGGCACGAACTGCCCTGCCAGGATGCCGACTCAGCGCATTCGACACAGACAGGCGGCCACGCGGCACAGGTCGACCGCCCGCCGCTTCGTGAGATCCGTCTGTCGCTTCATGCCGACGATGCTAAGGACACCGGAGGCCCGCTGTCATCAGCGTATCGAATGCCGAGACCAGAACGACCGGATACTGGGATTCGCCCTGGGCGCGGCCCGCCGGGCGCCGGGCGGGCCCCCGCCGACGGCCCACAACGGGCGGAAACGACACCGCCCCGCGGTCCGCGCTGGACAGCGCGTCTCGCGGAGCGGAACGGGGGGTGCCCCTTCGGAACGGCCGGCGGCGGCCGGCGGGCGGGCAGCGGGCGGGCGGCGGGTCAGCCCAGCAGCTTGACGTCCTTGCCCTCGAAGGACAGCTGGAGGCCCTCCGGCAGGGGCGCCACGCCGTCCTTCGCGGCCAGCTGGAGGCCGGCCGGCATCGAGTCCAGGGTGAAGCTCGCCGGCTCGATCTTCCGGTTGCCCAGCCCGGCGACCATCTCGGCCAGCGAGCTCAGCTTGAGACCGTCCACGGTGATGGTGTTGCCCGTGTTGTGCACGGTGGCCTCACCCACCGAGACCGGACCCAGCGAGGCCTTGACCTTGCCCGGGCCGCCGTACGACAGGCTCAACCGGGCGTTGCCGCCGACCGGCAGCGAGGCGCCGCCCATCAGCTGGGAGGCCGGGGGCAGCAGCTGGGCGAGGTCCTGGTAGCTGATCACGCCGCTGCCGGCGCCGCTGTCCACGGTGGCGCTGTTCAGGCTGTCGCTCACCTCGACCCCGGACAGCTTCGCCTTGAAGGAGTGCAACGCCACCTGCTGCCCGTTGTTCCGGACGGTCAGCCCGTCCGAGGAGATCCGGACGTCGTCCAGCTTCTTCGAGACCACCTGGGTGAGGAACGGGAAGCCCTCGATCGTGACGTCCGGGCGCTGGCTCATCCGGCCGTTCTTCACCAGCTGGTCGGCGGCCTCGTCCTCGGCCACGCCGACCGCGATCCGGTCCGCGCCCACCAGCAGCCCGGAGAGCACCACCAGGCCGATCGTCGCCTTCAGCCATCCGCGCATCGTGTCCCCCGTCGTCGCCGGTCGCCGTCGTCCGTCCCGGAGCCGCGCCGGGCGCGACCCTCCCGCACGACCGTACGACGTCCCGCCCCGGACGGTGGTTCCGGGACGGGACGCGGTCGTGACGTACCCGACTCAGCCGGCCAGCAGCCCGGTGGCCATCCAGATCAGCGGCGCGGCCACCGCCAGCGGCAGCGCCACGCCCGCCGTCATGTGCACGAAGCGGGACGGGAAGTCGTACGCCGCGACCCGGCGGCCGACCAGCGCCCCCAGGCCGGCGAGCGCGCCCAGCGCCGGCGGCGCACCCACCAGCAGGCCCAGCAGCACCGCGGCGACCACACCCAGCACCGGGCCCAGCTGCTTCGGCCCGGGCAGCGGAGCCGCCGCCAGCACGGTGGCCAGCGCGACCGCGCCCACCCCCGCCGGCACCCAGTCGGCCAGCAGCAGCGTGGTGCACAGCGCCGTCACCACGGTGGCCGAACCCAGCACGGTCAGCGCGTAGAACCGCTCCTTCGGGTCCGACGGGCGGAACGTCTGGAGCACCAGCACCAGCAGGAAGAACCCGCCCAGGGCGCCCACCACGGCCGCCGCACCACTGTCGGCGTCCGCCAGCAGCACCGCCACATCGGCGGTGAGCCCGGACAGCGCGGCCAGCAGGATGCCCTGCCGGGCCGGCCACATGCCGTTCAGCCGGAACCAGCCGGCCGCCGTGAGCAGCTGCAGCGCCGCCACCACCAGGGCCAGCGCCACCTGCCCCAGCGCGGCACCGCCGGCCAGCAGCGCGGCCACGGCGGCGGTGATCAGGGCGGGCTGGAGGCCCGGGTCGATGATCGGCGAACCGGTCCGACCGCCCGGGGCCGCGGCCGCCGCCGGGGGCTGGGCCCCCGGGAACGGGAGGCCCGGCACCGGCTGCGCCGGGACGGCGCCGTACGCCGGGGCGGCGGGCAGGTCCGGGCGCTTGAGCGTCATGGTCGGCGGGTCGAAGCCCGGCCCGGCGCCGGGCGCCCCGACGGGCGGCGCGGGCGGCATGCCGCCGGGCGGCACCGCGGCCGCGGGATGCCCGACCGGCGCGCCCTGCGGGGCACCGTGCTGCGGGGCGGTCCGCGGCGCCGGGGCGGGCGCCCCGGCCGGGGCCGCGTGCCGCGCCCGGGAGGGCGGCGGCGGGGCCTGCGGCGGGTACGACTGCGGGTACGGCTGCGCCGCCGGGGGCTGCTGCACCGGCGGCCGGCCGTACTGCGGCGGCGGGGCGACCGGCATCGCGCCGGAGACCGTCACCGGCGGCAGCAGCGTGGTGGCCGCCGCGTCGTCCATCGGCGGGACGGGCGGGAGCAGCGTGGTCGCCGCGTCGTCCAGCGGGGGTACCGGCGGCAGCAGGGTGGTCGCGGCCGCGTCGTCCAGGGCAGGCACCGGCGGCAGCACGGTGGTGGCGTCGGCGTCGTCCACCGGATAGCCGTACGGGTGCTGCGGCTGCTGCGGGTGCCGCGGCGCGTGCTGCTGCTGGTACTGCTGCGGATGCGGATAGGGCTGCTGCGGCTGCTGCTGCCAGTTGCCGTGGCCGCCGCCGTGGTTCGGGTCGTTCATGTCCGTCACGCCGCTCAGCCTCCCGCGAACGGCGGGAGGATCTCGACCGTCCCGCCCTCGGTCAGGGCCACCGTCGCGTGGTCCCGGCCGCCGACCTGCGCGCCGTCGACCAGGTACGAGCAGTGCCCGAGCAGCTGGACGAGCTTCGGCCGGTCGGCGTGCCGCTGCCGGGCCGCGGCCAGCGCCTCCGCCAGGGTCGCCGCCTCGTACGGCTCCTCGGCCAGCCCGGCCTCGGACTTCGCCGCCGCCCAGTAGCGGATCGTCCCGCGCGCCCGGGCGCCGCTCGCGGGCTCGGTGGTCGCGCCCATCGGGCCACCCCATTCCGTTCGTCCTCGCCCGGCCCCGGTGACCCGGTCCGGCTCGCCACCGGAGCGTGCCCCGACCACCCGAACGATGGACCCGGGCAGCGCCGCCGATGTGCGTCCCATGATGGCGTGTCCGCCGGTGCGAGCGGCAATCGCCCTGGCCCGACCGGCCCGCAGCGGCGCTCGAAGCTGTGGCCAGGCTCACCAGGCGCACGCCCGGATTGGGCGAACCGTCGGATTCGCGCACTCCCGGCACGCGGAGCGGTCGGCTATCCTCGACCTCCAAGAGGGATCCGGGCAGAGTCGCCCCCGGGTCCTTTTGTGCTTTCAGGACGCCAGTACGGACGTTCGTGCGATTCGTCGGCCCACCCCCGGCGCTTCGCGGGAACCGCCCCGCTCTCGCGGCACAAGGACGTGCCGGGCCTGCCGGGGTGTCGCCACCCGGCACCGGGCCGCCACCCGGGACCGGACCAGACCGGAGGGTTCGCGGGATGAACAGGGCAGAAACGGTGCGCCGCGGGTTGCGGGACCCCCGGTGCGCCGAGTGCTCCCACGAGACCCCCGGGGCGTCCTTCCCCCTCCCCTCAGCACCTGCGCCCACCGGCTGCGGCGGCAGCCTGGGCGCGACCGCGACGACCCGGAAAGGGGACCCCCGGGTATGAGTTCACTCCTGCTCCTCACCAACGCACTGCAGCCGTCCGCCGAAGTGCTACCGGCCCTCGGCCTGCTGCTGCACAACGTCCGGGTGGCCCCCGCCGAGGGATCCGCCCTGGTCGACACCCCCAGCGCGGACGTCATCCTGGTCGACGGCCGGCGCGACCTGCCGCAGATCCGCAGCCTGTGCCAGCTGCTGCGCTCCACCGGCATCGGCTCCCCGCTGATCCTGGTGGTCACCGAGGGCGGCCTGGCCGCCGTGACCGCCGAGTGGGGCATCGACGACGTCCTGCTGGACACCGCCGGCCCGGCCGAGGTCGAGGCCCGGCTGCGGCTCGCACTGGGCCGCCTCCAGGTCGCCGCCGACGACAGCCCGATGGAGATCCGCAACGGCGACCTCTCGGTCGACGAGGCCACCTACTCCGCCAAGCTCAAGGGCCGGGCGCTCGACCTCACCTTCAAGGAGTTCGAGCTGCTCAAGTACCTCGCCCAGCACCCCGGCCGGGTCTTCACCCGGGCCCAGCTGCTCCAGGAGGTCTGGGGCTACGACTACTTCGGCGGCACCCGCACCGTGGACGTGCACGTCCGGCGGCTGCGCGCCAAGCTCGGCGTGGAGAACGAACAGCTGATCGGCACCGTGCGCAACGTCGGCTACCGCTTCGTCGTCCCGGAGAAGGCCGACAAGAGCGAGCGTCCGGACCTCGCCCAGCGCCCCTCGGCCCCGCTGGAGGCCTGACGGGGACCGGCCCGGGGAGCCGGGCGGGCCGGGCGGGCCGTCGGCCCGTCCGGCTCGTCCGGATTGCTCCCGGTCCCGCCCCGGAACGGCCCCAGCTCCCACTGCCGCCCCGGGGACCACACGCGTAGACTCCCCCCGTGGCCAAGGTGACGCGCGACGATGTAGCCCGACTGGCTGGGACCTCGACCGCGGTCGTCAGCTACGTGATCAACAACGGGCCGCGCCCGGTCGCGCCCGCGACCCGGGAGAAGGTCCTCGCGGCGATCGAACAGCTCGGCTACCGGCCGAACAGCGTCGCCCAGGCGATGGCCTCCCGCCGGACCAACCTGATCGGCATGGTCGTCCCGGACGCCCGCCAGCCCTTCTTCGCCGAGATGGCCCACGCCGTCGAACGGGCCGCCTCCGAGCGCGGCAAGCTCGTCCTGATCGGCAACTCCGACTACGTCGACGACCGCGAGGTCCACTACGTCCGCGCCTTCCTCGGCATGCGGGTCTCCGGGCTGATCCTGGTCAGCCAGGGCCCCTCCCAGCGCGCCGCCGAGGAGTTCGCCGCGATGGAGGGCGCGAAGGTGGTGCTGCTGCACCGCCGCCCCGAGGCGATCGACGACGTCGCGGTGGTCACCGACGACGTGGGCGGCGCCGAGGCCGTCGTGCGCCACCTGCTGGAGGTGCACGGGCACCCGTACGTGGCCTGCTTCGGCGGCCCGGTGGAGTCCCCCGCCCCCGGCGACCCGGTCATCGACCACGTCGAGGGCTGGCAGCGCGCCATGGACGCCCACGGCATCCCCACCGAACCGCACCTGATCGACGCCCCCTTCCACCGCTACGGCGCGTACGACGTCGCGCTGCGGCTGCTGCGCTCGCCCGACCGGCCGCGGGCCGTCTTCTGCTCCACCGACGACCAGGCGATCGGCGTGCTGCGGGCCGCCCGCGAGGTCGGCCTGCGCGTCCCCGAGGACCTCGCGGTGGCCGGCTTCGACGACGTGCCCGAGGCCGCGCTCGCCGACCCGCCGCTGACCACCGTCGCCTCCGACCGCGACGCGATGGCCCGGGCCGCCGTGGACCTGGTGCTGGACGACTCGCTGATGGTGCCCGGTTCGGACACCGAGCGGGTCCGCAAGTTCCCGTCCCGCCTGGTCATCCGCCGTTCCTGCGGCTGCGGCGGGGCCGCGCCCGACCGGGCCCCGCTGGACTAGCCGGAGCGGAACCGCCGGTTCCGCTCCAAGAGCTGCCTGACCAGGCTTTATGAGAAGTCAACGGGCTTCTCGCCGCGTTCTGAGCCGCTTCTCATCCCGTCCTCATCCACCGGGCGGAACTTGGTCGGCATGAGCGAACAGCGGCACAACCCCAGCGAGCAGTACGGTCCGTACGAGCCCCGCGTCATCGAGGGCACCGTGCTGGGCTCCGACACCGACGGCGCCGACCCGCGCACCGACCCGCGCACCGGGTACGGCCACCACCAGGACGGCACCGACCCGTACGCCGGGTACGGCCAGCACCAGGACCACTCCGGTGCCGCCTTCGGCGCGACGCCCCCGCCGCCGCCGATGCCGCCCGAGCCCCCGACGCTGCTCGGCCACCCCTCCGACTCCGAGGGCCCCGGCCGCCACGGCGGCCGGGCCCGGCGCGGACTGCTGCGCGGGCGGCTCGCCCTGGTGACCGCCGTCGCCGCGATCGCCGCCGTCATCGGCGGGGTCACCGGCGGGGTCATCGCCGCCGACCGGCAGTCCTCCGACAACCGGGTCGGAACGATCGCCAGCCCCGTCTCCGCCCGCACCGACGGCACCGCCAACGTGCCCGCCATCGCCGCCGCCGTCTCGCCCAGCGTCGTCCAGATCACCGTCAAGGAGAGCAACGGCACCGCCACCGGCACCGGCGTCGTCCTCAACGCCGACGGCCAGATCCTCACCAACTTCCACGTGATCGACGGCGCGTCGGCCGGCGGCCGGATCACCGTCACCTTCAAGGACGGCTCCACCGCCCCCGCCACCGTGACCGGCACCGACAAGAACCTCGACGTCGCCGTGATCACCGCCGGCGGCGCCAAGAACCTCACCCCCGCCGTCCTCGGCGACTCCTCCACCGTCGCCATCGGCGACCCGGTCGTCGCCATCGGCAACCCCGACGGCCTCACCGGCACCGTCACCTCCGGCATCATCAGCGCCGAGAACCGCGACGTCACCGTCCAGCTCGACGAGGGCTCCACCAGCGGCAACGGCGGCTTCGGCCTCCCGTTCCTGCCCGGCGTGCCCGGCCTGCGCGGCGGCGGCGCCCAGCAGCAGCAGAACAGCGGCAGCAGCACCACCTACAAGGCCTTCCAGACCGACGCCGCCCTCAACCCCGGCAACTCCGGCGGCCCGCTGATCAACGCCAACGGCCAGGTCATCGCCATCAACTCGGCGATGTACGCGCCCAGCGGCTCCGGCTCCTCGGGCAGCAGCGGCGCCGGCAGCGTCGGCCTCGGCTTCGCCATCCCGATGAACGACATCAAGCAGGTCCTGCCGAAGCTCGAATCCGGCCAGAGCCTGTGAGCCACAATCCGTAGGAACCGGTGAAGGTCCGCGAGGCGGACAATTGCCACCAGCAGCAGACCCAGCAGACCCGACAGCGGGCCCTCCACCCGACGAGAAAGGGCAGCAGCCCATGACCCCGTCCGCCGACGACCGCACCCCCGCCGAGGCCGGCCACCCCTCCGCCCGGCTCCTCGTGGTCGACGACGAACCCGCCCTCCGGGACGCCCTGGAGAGCAGCCTCGCCTTCGAGGGCTACGAGGTCGCCACCGCCACCGACGGCTACGAGGCCCTGGAGTCCGTCGAGCGCGACAAGCCCGATCTCGTCCTGCTGGACATCATGATGCCCCGGATGGACGGCCTCACCGCCGTCCGCCGGATGCGCTCCCGCGGCGACACCGTCCCCGTCCTGATGCTCACCGCCCGCGACGCCGTCGGCGACCGCGTCACCGGGCTCGACGTCGGCGCCGACGACTACCTCGCCAAGCCCTTCGAACTCGACGAACTCCTCGCCCGCGTCCGCGCCCTGCTGCGCCGCAACGCCCTCGCCACCGAGGCCGCCGCCCGCGCCGCCGCCGAGGACGACAGCGAGGTCCTCGCCTTCGCCGACCTGCGGATGAACACCGCCACCCGCGAGGTCACCCGCGGCGGCAAGCCCGTCGAACTCACCCGCACCGAGTTCATGCTGCTGGAGATGTTCCTCTCCCACCCCCGGCAGGTCCTCACCCGCGAACAGATCCTCAAGGCGGTCTGGGGCTTCGACTTCGAGCCCTCCTCCAACTCCCTGGACGTGTACGTCATGTACCTGCGCCGCAAGACCGAGCAGGGCGGCATGCCGCGCCTCATCCAGACCGTCCGCGGCGTCGGCTACGCCCTCCGCCCGGCCGCCGGCACCAGCGCGTGAACGCTGTTCCGCCCCCGCCGCTGGCCCCGCCCCGGGTGGTGCCCGGCAGACGCCAGCGCGTGGTCCAGTGGTACCGCTCCCGCTCGCTGCGCGGCCGCCTCACCTTCATGAGCGCGGCCGCGGTGGCCGTGGCCATCGCGCTGTCGGCGCTGGCCTGCTGGTTCATCGTGGACAAGCAGCTGTACAGCCAGGTCAAGACCGACCTGGTCAGCGCACCCCCCGCCATGGTCGGGAAGAACCTCAACCTGTACGCGAACCCGGAAGCCGCGCTCGCCGCCAACCAACCCCGCCCTGGCACACCGGAGTTCAGCGGTGCGGCACCCCGCGACACCCAGTTCGTGACCCCGAACGGCGTGGGCCTGCCCCCCGGCTCGAACCGGGCGATCGTGATCAAGCCGGAGGACGCCGCCGCGTTCCAGCTCAAGCCCGGCCAGTACATCGTCCGGGACGGGCACTACACGAACGGCGACCCGGCGCTCGTCCGGCTCAGCTCCGTGCAGCACGTCTCGCAGCCCACCGTCGCCATGGTCGCGACCCCGACCCAGCCCATCGAGGAATCCCTCCAGGGCCTCGCCATCCTCCTCGGCGCCGTCTCCCTCGGCGGCATCCTGCTCGCCGCCGTCGCGGGCCGCCTGGTCGCCCACTCCTCCCTCAAGCCGGTCGACCAACTCACCGACGCCGTCGAGCACATCGCCCGCACCGAGGAGGTCGGCAGCACCATCCCCGTGAACGGGGACGACGAGATCGCCCGGCTCTCCACGTCCTTCAACTCGATGAGCACCGCCCTCGCCAACTCCCGCGAGCGCCAGACCCGGCTGATCGCCGACGCGGGCCACGAGCTGCGCACGCCGCTCACCTCCCTGCGCACCAACGTCGACCTGCTGATCCGCAGCAACGACACCGGCCGCCCGCTGCCCCCGGCGACCAAGACCAAGCTGCTGGGCAACATGAAGGCCCAGATGCAGGAACTCACCGTGCTGATCGGCGACCTGCTCCAGCTCTCCCGCCCCGACACCCCGAAGGCCGGCCCGAACCTGACCGTGGTCGCCCTGCACGAGATCGCCGGGCGCGCGGTCGAGCGGGCGAAGCTCCGCGGCCCCGGGCTGGTCTTCGAGACGACCGTCGAGCCCTGGTACGCGCACGGCGACGCGGCGGGCCTGGAGCGGGCCGTGATCAACCTGCTGGACAACGCGGTGAAGTACAGCCCGCCCGCAGGCACCATCGAGGTCCGGCTCCAGCAGGGCGTGCTGACCGTCCGCGACCACGGTCCCGGCATTCCGCCGGACGAGCTCCAGTACGTCTTCGACCGGTTCTGGCGCTCCCCGTCCTCGCGTCAACTCCCCGGCTCCGGCCTGGGGTTGTCGATCGTCGCGCAGAGCGTCCGGGAGGCGGGCGGCGAGGTCACGCTGGGCCCGGCCCAGGACGGCGGCCCCGGCGCGCTGGCGACCGTACGACTTCCCGGCGGCCCCGCCCCCGAGTAGCCGCCGGGAACGGCAGGACGGGCGGGGCGCCCCGACAGCGCCCCGCCCGTCCCGGGCCCCGTCACCGGGGCCGGTGTCCGGCTCTCGGTCAGTCGATGTCGCTGCCCGGGCCGAGGACCTTGACCCGGTCCTGCGCCGGCGGCTTCAACGGCGAGGCCGCCGAGCTGTGGGCCGTCAGGTAGGCCGTGAAGACGTCCAGGTCGGAGGCGCCGACGAGCTTGTCGGTGCCGGCCGCGAAGGCCGGGAAGCCGTCGCCGCCGCCGGCCAGGAACTCGTTGGCGGCGACCCGGTACTTGGCGGCCGGGTCGACCGGTGCGCCGTTCAGCCGGATCGAGTCCAGGACCACCCGGGCCGCGCCGGTCCTGCGCATGTCCAGGGTGTAGTGGAGGTTCGAGGAGGCCTGGAGGATCTTCGGCGCCGCGTCGTTGAGACCGCTCACCTGCTGCTGCAGCAGCTGGACCAGCTGGGCGCCGGTCAGCGTCTTGACCTGCATCATGTTGGTGAACGGCTGGACGGTGAACGCCTCGCCGTAGGTCACCACGCCGTCGCCCTCACTGCCCGAGGCCTTGTAGACCAGGTCGGAGCGCAGCCCGCCCGGGTTCATGAAGGCCACCTGGGCGCCGCCCTTGTCGGCCGGGGCGAGCCCCTCCAGCTGCGCGTCGGCGATCACGTCGCCGAGCGGCTTCTCCAGGTCGCTGCTGCCCCGGCCGTTGATGTCCGAGGCGATGTAGCCGATCGGCCGGTTGGCCTTCGGGGCGGCCAGCTTGGAGTAGTGGTCGATCAGCGCCGTCATGTCCGGGGCCTTCTCGACCGTGCGCCGCACCACGTGGTTCTCGGCCTTGACCGACGGGCGGACGATCTCGCCGGTGGTCTTGTCCAGCTTCATGTCGATCTCGGTGAACAGCCGGCCGAAGGAGGCGGCACTGGTCACCGAGCGCGGCACGCCGTTGGGGTCGGGGATGCTGCAGGCGTACGCGTTGTGGGTGTGGCCGGTGACGATGGCGCCGACCGCCGGGTCGATCTTCTTCGCGATGTCGACGATCGGGCCGGAGATGCCCTGACCGGCCGCGCCGCAGTCGTAGTTGTAGACGCCGCTGGCCGGGTAGCCGCCCTCGTGGATCAGCGCGACGATCGAGTTGACGCCCTTGGC
The DNA here is from genome assembly GCF_042738155.1 of Kitasatospora sp. NPDC059088. NCBI lineage: Bacteria > Bacillati > Actinomycetota > Actinomycetes > Kitasatosporales > Streptomycetaceae > Kitasatospora > Kitasatospora sp. NPDC059088. Next base: position 42,294 of record NZ_JBHYGR010000045.1, read on the forward strand.
CTTGAGCTCCGCGGCGTACTTGTTGATCGTGGTGACCTCGTTGGCGAACTTGAGGCCCTTGACGCCCTCGGCGGTGACGATGTTCGGCGTGCCCTCCAGGGTGACGCCGATGAAGCCGATCTTGACGCCCTGCGACTTGGTCACCCAGTACGGCGGCAGCAGCGGCTTGCCGGACTGCTCGTCGGTGACGTTGGCCGACAGGTAGTTGAAGTTGGCGCCCTTGAAGGTCCGGCCGGGCTCGTAGCAGCCGTCGGTCGGGTGGCAGCCGCCCTCCTGCTTGCGCAGCAGCTCCGTCGCGCCCTGGTCGAACTCGTGGTTGCCGACCGAGGTGACGTCCAGTCCGAGCTTGTCCATCGCCTCGATGGTCGGCTCGTCGTGGAACAGCGCCGAGGTGAGCGGGCTGGCACCGACGATGTCGCCGGCCGCGACGGTGATCGAGTCGTCGGCCGGGATCCGCGCCTTGCGCAGCTCGGTGGCCAGGTACTCGATGCCGCCGGCCGGGGTCGAGACCTCCTTGCCGGTGGCCGGGTCGATCTCCTTGATCGTGCCGGAGGAGCCCGCCGGGGGCTCCAGGTTGCCGTGGAAGTCGTTGATCGCCAGCAGCTGGAGGTTGACGGTCTTGTGACGCTTGGCGTTGGCGTCGGCGGCCTGAGCGGCCGTCGGCACGACCACCGTGCCGAACAGACCTGCGGCGGCGACGACGGCGAACGCCGCCCGTCGGGATCTGACGGTGAGCATGAGGGATCCCCTGCACCTCGGAGGAGCACGCGGGCGGCGGAGCGCGCCGGCGCGTGGGCAATGTGTTGCGCGAGTGCAGCCTAGGGTCAACGCGCGTAGCTGTCAGGATGTCGAACGTAACGAGAGGATTACCTGCTGACGAACCACCGCCGTCAGACCGGGACGGACCGCCTGCACACGATCCCCCCGACCCCGCCCGACGCCCGCGGCCCGGTCCCCGGCCCGCCCCCGGCGGCGGCGCCTGCTCAGACCCCCGGCTCGGCCGCCAAGTGCCGCTCGGCCCGCACCCGTTCGGCCACCGCGTCCTCGGTCATCGCGCGGTCGGTGTACACCAGCGGCCGCTCGGTGTCGGTGATGATGTGCTTCACCACCTGCACGTTGCCGTTGACGTCCCAGACCGCGATGCCCGGCGACAGGGTCGGGATGATCTCCACCGCCCAGCGCGGCAGGCCCAGCACCCGGCCGGTGGCCCGCGCCTCCTCGGCCTTCTGCATGTAGATCGTCCGGGTGGAGGCCATCTTCAGGATCGCCGACGCCTCCTTGGCCGCCGCGCCGTCCACCACGTCCGACAGGTGGTGCACCACCGCCACGAAGGAGAGCCCGAGCCGGCGGCCGAACTTCAACAGCCGCTGGAACAGCTGGGCCACGAACGGGCTGTTGATGATGTGCCAGGCCTCCTCGACCAGGAAGATGCGCTTCTTCCGGTCCGGCCGGATCCAGGTGTGCTCCAGCCACACCCCGACGATCGCCATCAGGATCGGCATCGCGATCGAGTTGCGGTCGATGTGCGAGAGGTCAAAAACGATCAACGGCGCGTCCAGGTCGATGCCGTCCGTGGTCGGGCCGTCGAACATGCCGCGCAGGTCGCCGTCGACCAGCCGGTCCAGCACCAGCGCCACGTCCAGGCCCCAGGACTGCACCTCGTCCACCGCCACGCCCAGCGACTCCACCGAGGACAGCTCGGGGCTGCGCAGGGTGTCGATGATGTCGTCCAGCACCGGCTGGCGGTCCGTCACCGAGGCGACCACATGGGCGTGCGCGGCCTTCAACGCGAAGCCCGCCCGCTCCTCCAGGCCGCGCCCCATCGCCACCTCGATGATGGTGCGCAGCAGCGACAGCTGACCGGTCTGGGTGATCGCCGGATCCAGCGGGTTGAGCTTCACCCCGCCGTCCCTGGCCGCCATCGGGTCCAGCCGGATCGACTTTATGCCCAACGCGTTGGCGATCAGGTTCCACTCGCCGACGCCGTCCTCGCCCTGCGCGTCCAGCACCACGACCTGCCGGTCGCGGAACCTCAACTGCCGCAGCACGTACGTCTTCTCCAGCGCCGACTTGCCGTTGCCGGACTCCCCCAGCACCAGCCAGTGCGGGGCGGGCAGCTGCTGCCCGTACAGCTGGAAGGGGTCGTAGACGTACCCCTTGCCGCTGTACACCTCACGCCCGATGATCACTCCCGAGTCGCCCAACCCCGGTGCGGCGGTGGGCAGGTAGACCGCCTGCGCCTGACCGGTGGAGGTACGCACCGGCAGCCGGGTGGTCTCCACCTTGCCGAACATCAGGCTGGTGAACGCGTCGGTGAGGTTGCCGATCGCCATGGGTGGCCTCCTGGTGCCGGCGAGGGGTGGACGGGCGCGGTGGGTGGACGGGGTGGCGCGGTGGATGGACGGGCGCGGTGGGTGGACGGGCCCGGTCCCGGAGGACCGGCGCGGGGGTCAGCGGCGGATGCCGGTGGCGAACGGCAGGGTGTTGACGAAGGCCCGGTGGTGCTCGCGGTCGCACCACTCCAGCTTGAGGTAGCTCTTGCCCGCCGAGGCCCGGATGGTCCGCTTGTCGCGGGCCAGCGCGTCGGGGTTGCGCGAGGAGACCGTGATGTAGCCGACCAGGTTCACCCCGGCCGCGCCGGAGGCCAGGTCGTCACCGCGCTGGTCCACCCGGCCGGTGTGGGCCAGGTCGCGCGGGTCGACCGTGCGGTTCATCTTGGCCGCGCGACTGGCCTCCGCCTCGTCGTTGGTCTTCTCGGTCAGCATCCGCTCGATCGCGACGTCGGTGGGTTCCAGGTCCATCGTCACCGCCACCGTCCGGATCACGTCCGGGGTGTGCACCAGCAGCGGCGCCAGGAAGTTGACGCCCACCGGGGTGAGCGGCCACTCCTTGACCCAGGCGGTGGCGTGGCACCACGGCTCCCGGGTCACCGACTCCCGGGTCTTCGCCGTCAGGTACTGGGGGTGGGTCGCGTCCAGCTCGGCCGGCCAGGCGTTGCGCCGGGACATCGCCTGGATGTGGTCGATCGGGTGGTCCGGGTCGTACATCGAGTGCAGCAGCGAGGACAGCCGGGCCTGGCCCAGCGGCTGGCGCACCCGGATGTCCGCCTCGGCCAGCCGGGCGCAGATGTCGGTCAGCTCGCGGGCCATCACGGCCGCCAGCCCGTCGTCGTCCCGGGCCCGCCCGCCGGTCGCGGTGCGGCCCATCGCGTGCGCCTCGGCGGCCAGGTCCCGGGTGTAGTGCATGCACGCCACCAGGTACGCCCGGTGCTGCTCCGAGGAGGTCGACACCATCGACTGCAGCTGGTCGTACGAGTCCTGCAGCCAGCGCGGCGCGGCGTGGTCGCCGCGGCGCTCGACGTCCTTGGCGTGGGCGTCCGGGTCAGCCGGCAGGGTGCGGGCCAGGATCTGCAGCCGGGTCACGAAGCCGTCCCCGTTGGCGACGTGCTTCAACAGCGTGCCGAACCGGTCGACCAGCGCCTCCTGGTCCTCCGAGTCGCGCAGCCCGACGCCCGGGCCCTCGATCTCGATCGCGGCCGTCACCGTCCGCCGCTCCAGGTGCATCAGCACCCCGACCTCGTCCGGCCCGAACGGCGCGGTCAGCCAGCGCAGCCGCCCCACCCCGGGCGGCGGACCGACCTCCACCTCCCGGCCGTCCATCCGGGTGCCCGCGTCCATCGCGTCCGAACGCCACAGCCCGCGCCCGCTGCGGACCGTCCGGCGGTAGGTGCGGTTGATCTCCACCCACCGGTAGAACGTCCGCTTGCGGTACGGCACGTAGACCGCCGCGATGGCCAGCAGCGGCAGGCCGATCAGACCGGCGATCCGCAGCGCCAGGACCGGCATCAGCAGGCCCCAGAGCATCCCGAGGAACGCCCCGAAGATGATCAGGATGATCTCCCCGGACTCCCGGTTGCGGCCGATCACCGCGTTCGGGCGGGCCTTGCCGATCAGGTAGGTGCGGCGCTGGTGCACGTACGGCTGGGCGTACTGGGCCCCGTACTGGCCGAGCGGTTCGCTGCTCACTTACCCGTCACCCTCCCTTCGCTGGATTGCTGTCGCGGTTCGGAACCGAGGCCTGCGGCGGCGGCCCGGCCTGCGGCGGCGGGGACGGCGTCCGGCCGGCGTGCGCGGCGATGCCGGGCGCGACCGAGCCGCCGCCCGCACCCCCGCCGCCCCCGGCCCCCTGCGGACCGCGGTCGCCGTGGGTGGAGATGCCCTGCTTCATCAGGTTCGCGGTCCCGTTGATCATCGCCGAACCGGCCTGCACCGCACTGGCCCGGGCCCCGCGCATGTTCAGCATCTCGTCGCCGAAGGTCGGGACGAAGCGGTACACCGCGGCGCTCGCGAAGATCGACAGGAACAGGATCGCCAACCCGGACAGCACCCGGGCGAAGTCGTCGTTGGCCCCGGCCCCGGTCGCCACCGCGCCCGCCAGACCCAGGATGATCACGATGATCGGCTTCGCCAGGTCCACCGCCAGCATCATCCCGGCCCACCGGCGCACGTGCTTCCACAACTGCCGGTCCACCAGCCCCGCGTACACCGCCGTCCCCAGCAGCGCCCCCACGTACAGCATCGCCGCCCGGATCACCAGCTCGATCCAGAGCACCGCCGCCGCCAGCACCGCGACCAGCGACACCAGCACCAGGATCAGCGGGCCGCCGCCGACGTTCCCCTTCTCCAGGGTGTCGGCGAACCCGCCCAGGTACGTCCCGGTGTCCGACTTCGTCCCGACCGCGATCGCCTTCGTCAGCCCGTCCGTCACGCTCACCACGGTGAACAGGATCAACGGCGTGAACGCCGAGGCCACCACCGTCAGCCACAGGAAGCCGACCGCCTCCGAGATCGCCGTCGTCAACGACGCCCCGCGCACCGCCCGCTTGGTCACCGCCAGCAGCCACAGCACCAGCGTGATCACCGTCGACACGGCGAACACCACGGCGTACTGCTGCAGGAACGACTGGTTGGTGAAGTCCACCGACGTCGTCCCGTCGATCGCCCCCGACAGGTTCCGCACCACCCACGCCGCCGCCTGCGCACACCCCTTGGCGAGCGACCCGAGCGGATCGGTCACGTTGTTGACGGTGCTGCTCCCGGGAAGGGCGCCGGGTTTGTCCACGCAGAGGATGCCGCTCCCGGAGATCGGCAGATCGGGGCAGTTGGGATTCTGCGTCCCGGTTGGCGTCGGCGACGGCGACGGCTCGGCGAACACCCTCTGGGCGGCCAGCATCGCCGTCAACTGCACGGCGGCGAGGACGCCGGCCAGCGTCCCCGCTCTGCGCGCGGTCGTACGACGTGCGGTCGTTCGGCGTGTGCTCTGGTCAACGGGCATAGCGGAACCCCCCGAACTGCTGGACGGCGCCGGTGATCTCCTCGGCGGTGGCGGCCTGCTGGTCTCCGGGCATCGGCGCGGGGCCCTGCCTGCTGGTGAAGTCGGTCAGCTTCCAGTCGCTCCCCGTCCAGTGGAGCGAGAGCGTGAGGGTGAACCAGTTGGCGGTCACCGGTTGGACGGAGCTCTGGCCGGCGAGGCCGGTGAGGCCGGTGCACCACACCTCGACCTTGGCGTCCTGGTCGGCGTAGGCCGTCGACTTGGTGCCGACGGGGACGGTGCGGCTGACGAAGGTGAGGCCCTTGGGCGCGTGGCCCTGGGCGTCGAGGCCGTAGCGGGCGACGGTGTCGCCGCCGAAGCCCTGGTCCAGCCGGCTCTGCAGGGCCGCGGCGGAGCCCGGGTCGGCGATGGTGGCGACGATGGTGTGGCGGCTGTCGGCGCGGAACATGTCCGCGGAGCCGATCGCCACCGCGTAGTTGGCGGCGGCGGACTGGGCGCCCTGGTCGCTGTGCGGGTAGCCGGAGGCGATGCCGTTGACGGTGGCGCCGACGGGCTGGTCGCCGCTGGGCGCGGGGCCGGCGCCGGAGCCGGCGCTGGGGGCCGCCCGGTCGGCGGAGCTGCCGCCGCTGCCTGGGTCCGGTTTGCCGCGGTTGGCGACGGAGATGGCGACGACGAGCAGGGTGACGACGACGAGGACGGTCAGCAGGGTGCGCAGCGGCCTGGACTGACGGCTGGTCGGCAGTGCGGAGGGCTGTTCGTCGACCGGCAGCCGCGTACGGGTGTGCGGCTGGTCGTCGGACAACGGCACGGCGGCCCTCCTGGTGCGGGGAGCCGGGCGGCTCCGGGGGCCCTCCGTCCGGGGGCGGGCGCGGACGGGGGGTGGGAACGGGGGGTGGACTCCTGGCGGGTCGGCCCTCTGGGGAGGTCCGGGCGGGAACCTGTCGTCAGGCGGGCCGGGTCACTGCTGTCCGATCGTCAGATAGCCATGCCGTAGACAATGGTGAACAGAGTGCCGAGTGATCCAATGATGAACACGCCGGTCAGCCCGGCGATGATCAGCCCCTTGCCCTGTTCGGCTCCGAAGCTGTCCCGCATCGCGGTCGCGCCGATCCGCTGTTTGGCCGCACCCCACACCGCGAGGCCGAGGCAGACGAGGATGGCGACGGCCATGATGACCTCGACCATCACCCGGGCCTCCGACCCGAGGCTGGCGAAGGGGCCCCAGTCCGGGGCGATCCCGCCGATGATGGTGTCGATATTCGGCTTCTTGGGAGGGTCCTCGGCCAGGTGGCCGACCGCATAGGTGTGCACGCTGCTCAGGTTCATTTCCATCTCACCGCCCGATCAGGCAAATTCAAGGGCCCGGACCCCGCCCGCGCGAAGGGTCGGTGCCTATTCTTGGCCAGATCTGATGTCGACTTGGCTACTTCTCGCGGATTGGTCGTGAGGCATCGGACACGTACGCGAGGATGTCCACCGTACGAAGGATAGCGCTCACTCTTTGTATCTCTGATGATTGCGGTGAGCAACGCCTTCCGGGACACTTCGACTGACGATTCGTCGGGATGGTGCTGATGGTACTCCGGAAGGCCGGTACGGCCGCCGCTGCGGCGGGAGTTGTCGCGTTCGGGTTCCTCGGTCTGGTGACGATGGGGACGTATGCGGCGGGTGGGACACCGCAACTGGCGGCGAATCGTTCCGCCCTCTCCCCCGGCACCGTTCCGGCGGCCTACCAGGACGCGATCCAGAAGTGGGGCTCGCTCTGCCCGGAGATCTCCCCGCCGATGCTCGCGGCGCAGCTGTACCAGGAAAGCGGTTTCGACCCCAAGGCCCAATCCGGCGTCGGGGCACAGGGAATGGCGCAGTTCATGCCGGGCACCTGGCCGATGTACGCCACGGACGGTGACGGGGACGGCAAGAAGGACGTCTGGAACCCGTACGACGCGATCGCCACCGCGGCGGTCTACGACTGCGCGCTCGCCAAGGACGTGGCCGGCGTGCCGGGCGATCCGCAGGCCAACATGCTGGCCGCCTACAACGCCGGCCCGTACGCGGTGACGTCGAACCGGGGCGTCCCGCCGTACAGGGAGACCCAGGGGTACGTGCGGAACATCCAGGCGATGGCCCGGAGCTTCGCCGCGCCGACCGCGCCGGTGGAGGTGTCCGCGCAGTCGGCCGCCGCGATCTACTTCGCGCAGACCAAGCTCGGCACGCCGTACCTGTGGGGCGGGGACGGGGCGGCCTGGCAGAACGGGCGGTTCGACTGCTCCGGGCTCACCGTGGCCGCGTTCGCCACCGTGGGCATCGCCCTGCCCCGGGTGGCCAACGACCAGTGGTACGCCGGACCGCACCCGTCACGGGATCAGCTCCGGCCGGGCGACCTGGTGTTCTTCGCGACCGACCTGAGCGATCCGCGGAGCATCCACCACGTGGGGATCTACGTCGGCGGCGGCTACATGATCAACGCGCCGCACACCGGGGCGGTGATCCGCTACGACAAGATCGACACCAAGGAGTACATCGGGGCGACCCGGGTCACCACGGACGGCGCCCAGGCGCTGCCGACGCGCAACAACACCAGCGGCGCGGTCAACGCCCCGAGCCGCCCGGGCACGACGGCCCCGACCCCGACCCCGACCGCCCCCGGCAGCCGGCCCGCGGCCGCCGCACCGGCCGCCCCGACGGCCGCGGGGCGGGTCAACGGGGCCGCCGCAACCGGTGGGACCGGCTGAGTCGTCCACCGATCTGTGTGCGGCCTGTGGACGCTGAGTCAAGTTTCCATAACCGCGCGTTTCCGTGGAACGCTGGGTCCCGGCGATGACGTTGGGTCCGGTGGTCCCTCGTCAGCTTCGCCCGCCGGGCGGGCCCCGGCGGGATCGAACAGGTGCAGCGGACCAGAAGGAGGTGCGGCGTGTCGACGCCGCTTGCCGACACGACCAACCCCGACCTCGGTCTGCTCTACGCCGTCAACGGCCTGGCCAAGCGCTCCCCGCAGTGGCTGGACCACGCGGTGTCGTGGATCGGCGAGTACGGCATCCTGATCGGCCTCGCGCTGCTCGGGCTGGTGGGCTGGCTGCAGGCCAGACGCCGCCCGGACGCGCCGGTGGCGATCGCCGGGCTGCTCTGGGTGCCGCTCTCGGTGGCCGTCGCCGAGCTGGCCAACCTGCCGATCGCCGCGATCGTGGACCGGCCGCGGCCCTTCGTCGACCACCCGGGGCTGCTGGTGCTGGTGGACGGCAAGGCCGGCACCCACTCCTTCGTCAGCGACCACTCGACCATGACGATGGCCGTGGCGGTGGCGCTGTTCCTGGTGAACCGGAAGCTGGGCTGGATCGCCGGGGGCCTGGCCCTGCTCCAGGGCTTCTGCCGGATGTTCATGGGCGTCCACTACCCGACGGACGTGATCGGCGGCTTCGCGCTGGCCGTCGCCGTGGTGCTGCTGCTGGCGCCGATCGCGATGGCGGTGCTGGTCCCGTTCTGCCACGCGCTGACCCGGACGGGGGGGGGGCCCCCGGGGGGGGGCCCGGCGCGCGGGGGCGGCCCCCGCCCGGGGCCCCCGCCGCGCGGGCGGGGCCCCGGGGC
>NZ_JBHYGR010000045.1:51216-65618 GCF_042738155.1 Kitasatospora sp. NPDC059088
GCGCTTCTCCGGTGCGTTGGGGCGCGATCCGCACCCCCCCCCCCTCCCCCCCCGGGGGGGGCGCGGCCCGCGCCCCCCCCCCCGCCCCCCCCCCCCCCCCCCCCCCCGGCCGGGGCACCGAGCGGCGCGGCCGGCGCCGCGGGCGGGGAGCGGTGCGCCGGGAGGAGCAGCCGCCGGAGTCCGACCTCGCGGCCTGAGGGCCCGGAGTACCCCGCCGCACCGAACGGTCCGAACGGTCCGGACGGGTCCGGACGGGTCCGGACGGGTCCGGACGCCCCTAGGGTGCGTCGGCCCCGTACTCGGCGAGGTGGTCGGCCCCCTCGCGGCGGGCCAGGTCCCGGGAGCGGCGGGCGGCGGAGTACCAGCCGCAGCTGCAGGTCGCGAAGGCGAAGGAACCGCGTTCGCTGAGCGCGACGCGGTGCTCTGGCATCGGGGTGGTGCCGGGGGCGACCGGCAGCTCACTGTGCACGGGATTCACCGTAACGCGCCGGGCGACCCTCACGCGACACCCGCCGGTTCCCGCCGGACCCGTAACCCTTCGCGAGCCAACTCGTTTGCCCGGAAAGAGCTCTGCCCTCCCGGCGCCCCAGCCGGTGCCGCAGTCGGCGGGGCAGTCGGTCCCGAGGGGGTTGTCGCGAGGATGAAGATGACCGACCAGCAGCGAACCGGGCGGCCGGCGCGCCGTCCGGGGCCGCGCCTGCGCGCGGCGGCCGGCGCCGCCGTGCTCGCCGCCGCGCTGGCCGCGGGGGCGGCCGGGTGCTCGGCCCACTCCGGTGGCGGCTCCTCCGACCAGCAGTCGAACGCGCCCGACCAGCTGGCCGCCGACCCGGTGGCGGCGGTGCGCGGCGCGGCGGACATCACCGGGCGCACCGGCTCCGCGCACGCGGCCACCGAGCTGGTCACGGAGTCCGCGGACAAGAAGGCGTCCTTCTCCGGCACCGGCGGCTACGACTACGTGAAGCGGATCGGCCGGCTGGAGGTCCAGGTGCCGCCGGGGGCGGCGACCACCGGGAAGATCGTCGAGGTGGTCCTGCCGGGCACCGTCTACCTGCAGAACAGCGGTGCCAAGGTGCCCGAGGGCAAGTGGGTGAAGCTGGACGTGCGCCAGCTGCCGGACGGCAACCTGGTCAGCAGCGGCGCCACCGATCCGGCCACGGCGGCGGGGGCGCTGCGCGGGGTGCAGAAGGCCGACCTGGTCGGCACCGAGACGGTGGACGGCACCCCGCTGCACCACTACCGCGGCACCCTGGACCTGGCCAAGGCGGCCGACGCCACCGGCGGCCGGGGCGGGGACGGCCTGCGGATGGGCGGGCAGACCTTCACCGTCAAGGAGGTCCCGTACGACGCCTGGCTGGACGACCAGGGGCGGCTGCACAGGGTGGTGGAGGTGTTCACCTTCGCCGGGGTGGCCGGCTCGAAGGAGGCCAAGGACCAGGTGAAGGTCACGTCGACCACCGCCCTGTCGGACTTCGGCAAGCCGGTCGAGGCGGCCGAGCCGCCGGCCTCGGACATCTACCAGATGAAGCCGACGGAGAGCCCGAAGTAGCGCCCCGGCGCCGGGGCGGAACGGGGCGCCGCCGGCGCGGGTGGCCGTCCGGGGAGCGACGGTCACCCGTTTCGGCGGCGCCGAGATGGCCCGTCCGTGCCATGTGGACGGGCCCCGGAGTGCCTAGGCTGGACGTCGGGTGGCTGCCGCCCGGGCTGGCGAGGCACTGAAGGGGTGGTGCAGGTGGTGTCGTCCACGGGCGGCCGCAGCGGCGGCCACGACGACGCGGCCCTCGACGAGATCGAGCTGGCCGGCGAGCTGATGATCGCCGCGACGGCCAGCGCCGGTGACCGGCTGCCGACCGAGCGGATCGACGAGGTGCTGCTGGACCGGGTGGACCCGGCCCGGACCGAGCGGGAGGGCGAGGGCTGACGGCCCCCGGGGGTCAACTGCGCAGCAGTCGGCCGATCGCGGCCGAGGCCTCCGCGACCTTGGCGTCCAGCTCGGCGCCGCCCTGTTCGGCGGCCGCGGCGACGCAGTGCCGCAGGTGCTCCTCCAGCAGGGAGAGCGCGAAGGACTGCAGGGCCTTGGTGCCGGCCGAGACCTGGGTGAGCACGTCGATGCAGTAGACGTCCTCGTCCACCATCCGCTGGAGGCCGCGGATCTGGCCCTCGATCCGGCGCAGCCGCTTGAGGTGGGCGTCCTTCTGCGCGCTGTAGCCGTGCGGGCCGTGCGGGCCGTGCCCGCCGTGGTCCGCGTCGCCGTGGTCCGCGGCGCCGTGACCCTCGGCGGCGGGGGTGTCGGCCCCGGGGCCGGTCCCGGGCGCGTGGTCCGGCTCGGTGCGCGCTTGCGTCGTGGTCATCGGCCCGCCTTCGTCTGGGTGCCTGGTGGCTGCGTCGGCCTCCAGTGTCCAACACCGGGGCCCCGCGTGGTGTTCCGACGGCCCACCCGGCATGTGCCGAACGGCCTGGTCGGGGTCGCGGCGGGGTTAACCCGTCTGAGCGGCGCCCCGGTCTTCCGCACGCGGGACGGGGCAAACGCGTCGAGGTTCCGTCAGACTGAGTCCTTGCGTCCGCACCTGGCGGCGCGGTCCGGGACAGCCCGTGCGGCAGCCGAACGGAAGGGGAGGTTCCGCCTCCCAGGTCACCACCCCGTTTGCGCGATCGCGCTCGGTTGCACCTAGCATCGTTCAGTCCGTACCCCGCACATCGGAGAATTCCGTGCGTTTTAGCCTGACCCCGAAGGAGACGAGTTTCTACGACATGTTCGCCGCCGCCGCGGAGAACCTCGTCGTCGGATCGAAGCTCCTGCTCGAACTGCTGGGATCAGACGTGTCGGCCCGCGCGGAGATCGTCGAGCGCATGCGCGCCGCCGAGCACGCCGGGGACGACACCACCCATGCCGTCTTCCACCAGCTGAACTCCTCCTTCATCACGCCCTTCGACCGCGAGGACATCTACAGCCTCGCCTCGTCGCTGGACGACATCATGGACTTCATGGAGGAGGCCGTCGACCTGGTCGTCCTCTACGACATCCAGACCCTGCCGAAGGGCGTCGAGCAGCAGATCGAGGTGCTGGCGCGCGCCGCGGAGCTCACCGCCGAGGCGATGCCCAACCTGCGCAGCATGTCGAACCTGACCGAGTACTGGATCGAGGTCAACCGGCTGGAGAACCAGGCCGACCAGATCCACCGCAAGCTGCTCGCCCACCTGTTCTCCGGTCAGTACGACGCCATCGAGGTCCTCAAGCTCAAGCAGGTCGTGGACGTCCTTGAGGAGGCGGCGGACGCGTTCGAGCACGTCGCCAACACGGTGGAGACCATCGCCGTCAAGGAGTCCTGACCCTCGTGGACATGGCTGCACTCATCGCCGTCATCGGCGTTGCGTTCTTCTTCACGTACACCAACGGCTTCCACGACTCGGCGAACGCGATCGCCACGTCGGTCTCCACCCGGGCGCTGACCCCGAGGGCCGCGCTCGCGATGGCCGCCGTGATGAACCTGGCCGGTGCCTTCCTGGGCAGCGGGGTGGCGCACACCGTCTCCAGCGGGATCATCGAGACGCCGACCGGCAACCAGGGGATGGCGATCCTCTTCGCGGCCCTGGTCGGGGCGATCACCTGGAACCTGGTCACCTGGTACTTCGGTCTGCCGTCCTCCTCCTCGCACGCGCTGTTCGGCGGCCTGGTGGGTGCGGCCCTGGCCGGCGGCACCGAGGTGATCTGGAGCGGCGTGATCGACAAGATCGTCGTCCCGATGATCGTCTCGCCGGTGGTCGGCCTGGTCGGCGGCTTCATCGTGATGCTGGCGATCCTGTGGATCTTCCGCCGGGCCAACCCGCACAAGGCCAAGCGCAACTTCCGGGTCGCCCAGACCGCCTCGGCCGCCGCGATGGCGCTGGCCCACGGTCTGCAGGACGCCCAGAAGACCATGGGCATCGTGGTCATGGCGCTCACCATCTCCGGCCACCAGACCACCGGTGACATCCCGGTCTGGGTGAAGATCTCCTGCGCGACCATGCTCTCGCTGGGCACCTACGCGGGCGGCTGGCGGATCATGCGGACCCTCGGCCGGAAGATCATCGAGCTGGACCCGCCGCAGGGCTTCGCGGCCGAGGCCACCTCCTCGGTGATCATGTACATCACCTCGTTCGTCTTCAAGGCGCCGATCTCCACCACCCACGTGATCACCGCGGCGATCATGGGCGCGGGGGCCACCAAGCGGATCCGCGCGGTGCGCTGGGGCGTCGCCAAGAACATCGTGCTCGGCTGGTTCATCACGATGCCGGCGGCCGCCGTCGTCGCAGCGCTGATGTACTGGTTCGTCCACCTCTTCTGGGGCTGACCGCCGACGCTCCGCCCCGGCCGACAACTGACAGGGCCCGCCCCCACATCTCGGGGGCGGGCCCTTCTTCATGTCCCGCGGCGGCACCGCCATGCAGCACCGCGGGACAGCTGGGGTCGGTCTAGCCGAAGCGGCCGGAGATGTAGTCCTCGGTCGCCTGCACCGACGGGTTGGAGAAGATCCGCTGGGTGTCGTCCAGCTCGATCAGCTTGCCCGGCTGGCCGACGCCGGCCAGGTTGAAGAAGGCGGTGCGGTCGCTGACGCGGGCCGCCTGCTGCATGTTGTGGGTCACGATGACGATGGTGAACTGCGACTTCAACTCGCCGATCAGGTCCTCGATGGCGAGGGTGGAGATCGGGTCGAGCGCGGAGCAGGGCTCGTCCATCAGCAGGACCTGCGGCTCGACCGCGATCGCGCGGGCGATGCACAGGCGCTGCTGCTGACCGCCGGAGAGGCCGGCGCCCGGCTTGTTCAGTCGGGTGTGGACCTCCTTCCAGAGGTTGGCGCCCTTCAAGGAGCGCTCCACCACCTCGTCCAGGACGGCCTTCTTCCGCACGCCGGCGAGCTTGAGCCCGGCGACCACGTTGTCGTAGATCGACATGGTCGGGAACGGGTTCGGGCGCTGGAAGACCATGCCGATCGAGCGGCGCACGGCGACCGGGTCGACGTTGGAGGCGTACAGGTTCTCGTCGTCCAGGAGGACCTTGCCCTCGACCCGGGCGCCGGGGATCACCTCGTGCATCCGGTTGAGGGTGCGCAGGAAGGTGGACTTCCCGCAGCCGGAGGGGCCGATGAAGGCGGTCACCGAGCGGGGCTCGATGCTCATCGAGATGTCCTCGATGGCCTTGGTGGTGCCGTAGTAGGCCGACAGTCCGCTGACGTCGATGCGCTTGGCCATGATCGTTGCTTCTCTCGCCCGCGGCCGGAGGGCCGCTAATGAATGCTGTTTCGTACGTCAGTGGTCGCTCAGTGTCCGGCCTTGGGCGAGCGCCAGCGTGCGATGCCCCGGGCGATGAGGTTGAGCCCCATCACGAAGGCGATCAGCACCAGCGCGGCACCCCAGGCGCGGGCGTAGCCGAAGTCGTTGTTGACCACCGAGTACTGCTGCCAGATGTACATCGGCAGGGACTGCTGCGGTCCGTCGAACGGGTTGCTGTTGATGTAGTCGGCGCCGAACACCAGCATCATCACCGGGGCGGTCTCGCCCGTGATGCGGGCGACCGCGAGCATCACACCGGTGGTGATGCCGCCGATCGCGGTGGGGAGGACGATCCGCAGGACGGTCTTCCACTTCGGCACACCGAGGGCGTACGAGGCCTCGCGCAGCTCGTTCGGGACGAGCTTGAGCATCTCCTCGGTCGACCGGACCACGACCGGGATCATCAGGATCGCCAGCGCGAGGCTGCCCGAGAAGCCGGAGTAGCTGAACCCCAGGGCGAGGTTCCAGAGCGAGAGGATGAACAGACCGGCGACGATCGACGGGACGCCCGTCATGACGTCGACGAAGAAGGTGACCGCCTTGGCGAGCCGGCCGCGGCCGTACTCCACCAGGTAGACGGCGGTCAGCAGACCGAGCGGGGCGGCCATCACGGTGGCCAGGCCGACCTGCTGGAGGGTGCCGAGCAGCGCGTGGTAGATGCCGCCGCCGGGGCCGCTCTGGATCACGCCCTTCATCGAGTGGCTCAGGAAGTTCCCGTTCACCACGCCGATGCCCTGCTGGACCGTGTAGACGGTCAGCGAGGCCAGCGGGACGACGGCCAGGATGAAGGCGACCCAGACCACCGAGGTGGCGAAGCGGTCCTTGGCCTGCCGGCGGCCCTCGACCTGGGCCGAGATCAGGTAGCTGCCGGCCAGGAACAGCAGGGCCGAGATCAGGCCCCACTGGAGGTGGCTCTCCAGGCCCGCGGCGGCGCCGATCCCGCAGCCGACCGCGATCGAGCCGACGGCGACGACGGGCGGGGTCCACTTGGGCAGCCGGTTGGCGGTGAGCTTCGGGCCGACCTGCGGCCGGGCGTCCTCGGGGACGGTGACGGTGGTCATGCGTTGGCCCCCGAGTACTCCTTGCGGCGGGCGATGATCAGTCGCGCGGCACCGTTCACCAGCAGGGTGATCACGAACAGGACGAGGCCGGAGGCCATCAGGGCGTCGCGGCCGTTGTTGCCGGCCTCGGCGAACTTCAGCGCGATGTTCTGCGCGAAGGTGCCGCCGCCGGCGTCCAGGATGTGCAGCGACAGGACGCTGTTGGCGGAGAGCACCACCGCGACCGCGATGGTCTCGCCGAGCGCCCGGCCGAGGCCGAGCATCGAGGCCGAGATGATGCCGGGGCGGCCGAACGGCAGCACCGCGGTGCGGATCATCTCCCAGCGGGTCGCGCCGAGGGCGAGCGCCGCCTCCTCGTGCATCCGCGGCACCTGGCGGAACACCTCGCGGGAGACCGCGGTGATGATCGGCAGGATCATGATCGCCAGCAGGATGCCGACGGTGAACAGGTTGCGCGGGGTGCCGGTCCTGGTCTGGTCGAAGATGTACGTCCAGCCCAGGTACTGGTTGAGCCAGCTGGTCAGCCCGTCCATGTGCGGGACGAGGAACAGCGCGCCCCAGAGGCCGTAGACGATGCTGGGGACGGCGGCGAGCAGGTCGACCAGGTAGGCGAACGGCTGGGCGATCCGGCGCGGCGCGTAGTGCGAGATGAACAGCGCGATCCCGATGGCCACCGGGACGGCGATCGCCATCGCGATCACGGCGCTGACGATCGTGCCGAAGGCCAGGACGGCGATGCCGAAGACCGGCTTCGGGGCGTCCGGCGTCCACTCGAAGGTGGTGAGGAAGTTGCCGTCGTTGTTGCCGAGGGCCACGACCGAGCGCCAGGCCAGGAAGCCGGCGATCGCGGCCATGATGACCAGCAGCAGGATGCCCGCACCGCGGGCGAGGTTCATGAAGATCTTGTCGCCGACGCGGCTGTCGCGCTGTCGGCGTTCCCTGCCTCGCGGGGCGGCAGGGGAGGATGAAGTCATTGGTCTACTCCGGTCTGGTGGTGCCGCCCCGGTAGGGGGTCGGCACCATGGCGGCGGTGCCCCGGACGTTGGTGCTGGGTTGGTGCGTTCCGGCGGGACGGCCCCGGCCCCCCTCGCTCACGGGGCCGTCCCACCGGGGGTCCTGTCGGGTCAGGCGAGGGTGCCGACCGCGGCCTTCACCTTGTCGCCGATCGCGGCCGGCATCGGGACGTAGCCCTTGTCGCCGATCGACTTCTGGGCGGCGTCGCTGATGGTGTAGTTCAGGAAGGACTTGAGGGTGTCCAGCGTCTCGGCCTTGTTGCCCTTGTCGCAGGCGATCTCGTAGGTCACCAGGACGATCGGGTAGGCGTTGTCGGCCTTGGTGCCGTAGTCCAGGGAGAGGGCGAGGTCGCCGTCGGTGCCCGTGACGGTGGAGGAGGCGATGGTGAGCGCGGCGTTGGCGGCGGTCGCCTCGACCGGCTTGGCGGCACCGGTGGCGATCTGGGCGCTCTTCAGGTTGTTGGTCTGGGCGTAGGACAGCTCGGCGTAGCCGATCGAGTTCTTGACCTGCTTGATCTGGGCCGACACACCGGCGCTGCCGTTCGCGGACTGGCCGCCCTTGCCCTTCCACGCCTTGTTCGGCTCGGCGCTCCAGGCGCCGCCACCGGTCTTGGCGAAGTAGGAGGTCAGGTTGAAGGTGGTGCCGGAGTCGTCGGAGCGGTGGAAGCTCTGGATCTCGGCGTCCGGCAGCTTGGCGCCCGGGTTCAGGGCGGCGATGGCCGGGTCGTTCCACTTGGTGATCTGCGAGTCGAAGATCTTGGCGGCGGTCGGGCCGTCCAGGACCAGGTTGTCGACGTTCTCGACGTTGTAGACCAGCGAGACCAGGCCGGCCACCATCGGCAGGTCGATCGCCTTGCCGCCGGTGCAGACGGCCTTGGAGGCGTCGACGTCGGCCGGCTTGAGGGCGAAGTCGGTGCCGGCGAAGGCGACCTTGCCCTGGGTGAACTGCTGGACACCGGCACCGGAGCCGCCGCCGCTGTAGTTCACCGTGGTGCCGGAGCAGGCGGCGCCGAAGTTGGTCTTCCACACGTCGATCGCCGGGGCCTGCGCGGTCGAACCGGCGCCCAGGAGCGTGCCGGCCTTGCCACAGTTGACCGCGGCACCGGCCGCGGAGGAGCCGCTGGAACCGCTGGACGCCGTCTTGTTGTTGTCGTCCGACCCGCAGGCAGCGAGCGACAGCGAGCTGACGAGCGCCATGGCACCGATGGCGAGGGCCTTGGAGCGGCCGTTCCGCTGGAGCTTCACAGGGGTGTCCCTTTCTGTGGCATTGCCCGCTGCGCAGGCCGCAGGAGTACGGCTGAGCATGGGTTTTGCTGTGGTCCGGGGCCCGTTCGGCCCGCCGGTAGTCCCGAAGTTAGGCCGGGTAAGTGACACGACAGCCGGTCGCAAGTGAACGGAAAGTGAACCTCGAACGGATGACAGGAAACTACGTCACGTAGTAACGGTTGCGTCACGGCGCGGGCGCGGGGAGATCACTTCCGCCGTTCCTCCACCGGCCCCGACCCGCCCGTCCGTACGGGCTTCGCACCCAGGATCACCAGCAGCGCATCGATCAGCAACCGGTCGCGGTCATGGGTCAGCCGCGCCCGGGCCTTGCCCGCGGGCAGCCAGTCCAGGCGGTCGACCTCACGGTTGGACCGGAAGGCCCCGACGGTCGGCACCGCGGCCCAGTACCGGACCTCCTTCGGACGGCCCTGGGCCAGGTAGTGCTGGACGGGCAGCTCCGGACCGAGCAGGCAGTCGAAGCCGGTCTCCTCCCGCACCTCGCGCAGCGCCGCCTCGACCACGCCCTCCCCCGGGTCGAGCTTGCCCTTCGGCAGGCTCCAGTCGTCGTACTTCGGGCGGTGGATCACCGCGATCCGCGGCCGCCCCAGCCGACCGCTGGGCTTCGGCCGGCCGGGCAGCCAGAGCACCGCGCCCGCCGCCAGGACCACCGGGCCGCGGGCCGGTGCGGCCGCCGGGCCCGCGGCGCGGGCCGCCGCCGGGTTCACGGCCGGTCCCACCGTCGGGTCCGCTGCCCGCCCGGTGCGCAGGCGATCGTGCAATTCAAGCCGTCCGTGGTGCGGGGGAATGCCCCCGGCCCTCGGCAGGGGGGAGCTCCAGCCAGCCGTCCGGGGACGGCGGGAGCTCGGGCCACCGGCGGCCGAAGGCGTACCGCGCCGCCTCGACCTCCAGTCGTTGATCAGCATGCACCACGCCCAGCACGTAGGCGGTCGCGGGGGTGATCCGCGGGGTGCGCGCCGCCGTCGCGGCGGTCACCGCGGCGTCCGCGGCCTCCTGGTGCCGGGCCAGCACCGCGTCCAGCTCGTCCAGCTCGGCGGACGGCCGGGCGCACACCTCCAGCGCGTACCGGGCCCGCTTCACCAGGATCCGCAGCCGCGACCAGGGCGCGTCGTCGGCCGCCAGCGCGGAGTCCGCGTCCGCCGCCCCGCGCGCCGCCGGCACCGCGCCCAGCCGGCGCAGCCCGTCCCCGCCGTACGGGGTCGCGGCCCGGTGGAGCGGCAGCTGCTGGGCGCTCACCGACAGCGCGGTGAACGCGGCCGCCGCCTGCGGCCGCAGCACCGCCGACGCCCGGCCGCCGGCCGCCTCCAGCAGCGGCGCCTCGCCGACCAGCAGGGTCATCCGGTCCGCCAGCGCGTGCAGCCGGGCCGAGCGGAGCTCCTGGAGCACCGTGGAGTGCGCCCTGGTCCGGGCCAGGGTCAGCTGCCGGTCCAGCAGCGCCCGCGCCTTGGGGGCGCCCGCGTGCCCGGCCAGCATGCCCGTCCCCTCGGGGTCGGTACCGCTCAGCGAGTCCACCGCGCCCAGCAGCCGGGCCGAGCGGCGGACGTAACCGGGCTCCAGCGCCAACAGGTTCAGCAGCCAGCGCAGTTCGGTGCGCGACTCCTGCGCCCAGGACTGCTCGAACACGGCCCCGAAGGTGTGCAGCAGCCCGCCGACCCGCCGCACGGCCCGCAGCAGGTCGGCGGTGCCGCTCGCCGGAACGGCCGCGGCCGACCCCGGTCTGGCGCCGACCTCGCCCACCGCGAGCGGCAGGGCGCGCAGGAACGCGCCCGCCTGGGCGGTGAGTTGGCGGGAAAGGATGTCCCCGGCGGTCGCTGTGGAGGCCGCCTGGGCCGTCATCGGCGCTTCGGTCATGGCGTGGTAGATCCCCGTTCCCCCGGGGCCCTTCCCCGGGGCTGGTGGCCGACCGCCGGAGCAGCTCCCCCCGGGGCCCCGGGGGCCCCGACTGCTCCGGCGGCTCGCATCAGTGGACGCGTCAGCGCGAGGTGGCGGCCCGGCGGCGCTGGCGCGAATCGATGAGCAGGTCCTGGACGTGCCGCAACGGCTTGCCCTCGGCGTCCTGCGAACGGCGCTCCCAGGCACCGTCCGGGCCCAGGTGCCAGGACTCGGTCTCGTCCGACACCCCGAGGTCGATCAGCCCGGACAGCTCGGCACGGTGCGCCGGATCGGTGATCCTGAGCAGCGCCTCGATCCGGCGGTCCAGGTTGCGGTGCATCATGTCGGCGCTGCCGATCCACACTTCGGGATCGCCGTTGTTGCCGAACACGAAGACCCGGGAGTGCTCCAGGAAGCGCCCCAGGATGCTGCGCACCCGGATGTTCTCGCTCAGCCCCGGCACCCCCGGCCGGATCGCGCAGATGCCGCGGACCCAGACGTCCACCGGAACCCCGGCCTGCGAGGCCCGGTAGAGCGCGTCGATCAGGGCCTCGTCGACGATCGAGTTGACCTTGATCTTCACGTACGCGGGCCGGCCGGCCCGGTGGTGGGCGATCTCGTTGTGGATCCGGGAGACCAGCCCGTCGCGCAGGCCGCGCGGGGCGGTCAGCAGCCGGCGGTAGGACTCCCGGCGCGAGTAGCCGGACAGCCGGTTGAAGAGGTCCGAGAGGTCCGCGCCGACCTGCGGGTCGGAGGTGAGCAGGCCGAGGTCCTCGTACAGCCGGGCGGTCTTCGGGTGGTAGTTGCCGGTACCGACGTGCGAGTAGCGGCGCAGGGTGTCGCCCTCCTCGCGGACCACCAGCGACAGCTTGCAGTGGGTCTTGAGCCCGACCAGGCCGTAGACCACGTGGCAGCCGGCCTCCTCCAGCTTGCGCGCCCACTTGATGTTGGCCTGCTCGTCGAAGCGCGCCTTGATCTCGACCAGCACCAGCACCTGCTTGCCGGACTCGGCGGCGTCGATCAGCGCGTCCACGATCGGCGAGTCGCCGGAGGTGCGGTACAGGGTCTGCTTGATCGCCAGCACGTCCGGGTCGGCGGCGGCCTGCTCCAGGAAGGCCTGCACCGAGGTGGAGAAGCTGTCGTACGGGTGGTGCAGCAGCACGTCGCGCTCGCGCATCGCGACGAAGATGTCCGGCTGCGAGGCGGACTCGACGTCGGTCAGCCCGCGGGCCGTACCGGCCACGAACTTCGGGTACTTGAGCTCCGGCCGGTCCAGCTCGGCGATGCCGAACAGACCGGTCAGGTCCAGCGGACCGGGCAGCGGGAAGACCTCCGCCTCGGTGATGTTCAGCTCCCGCACCAGCAGGTCCAGGATGTAGGGGTCGATCGACTCCTCGACCTCCAGCCGGACCGGCGGGCCGAAGCGCCGCCGCATCAGCTCCTTCTCCAGGGCCTTGAGGATGTTCTCGGTGTCGTCCTCCTCCACCTCCAGGTCCTCGTTGCGAGTGACCCGGAAGGCGTGGTGGGCCAGCACCTCCATCCCCGGGAAGAGCTCCTCCAGGTGCGCGCCCATGACGTCCTCCAGCGGGACGTACCGCTGGGGCGAGGCCTCCAGGAAGCGGGCCAGCGACTGCGGCACCTTCACCCGGGCGAAGTGCTTGTGGCCGGACACCGGGTTGCGGACCACCACGGCGAGGTTGAGCGACAGCCCCGATATGTAGGGGAAGGGGTGCGCCGGGTCGACCGCCAGCGGGGTCAGCACCGGGAAGATCCTCTGCCGGAACAGGGTGTGCAGCCGGGCCTGCTCCTTCTCGGCCAGCTCCGGCCAGCGGACCACCTCGATGCCCTCGGCGGCGAGGTCCGGCAGCACCTCCTGCTGGAAGGCCGCGGCATGACGGGCCATCAGCTCACGGGAGCGGGTCCAGATCAGGTCCAGCACCTCACGCGGCTGGAGGCCGGACGCGCTGCGCTGGGCCACGCCGGTGGCGATCCGGCGCTTGAGGCCGGCGACCCGGACCATGAAGAACTCGTCCAGGTTGCTCGCGAAGATCGCCAGGAACTTCGCCCGCTCCAGCAGCGGGATCCCCGGGTCCTCGGCCAGCTCCAGGACGCGTTCGTTGAACGCGAGCCAACTCCGCTCACGGTCCAGGAAGCGGCCCTGCGGCAGTGCTTCGAACTCCTGCTCGTCCGTGGCCGGCAGCTCCGGCGGGACGCCCAGCGCACTGGACATCCGCGCCGTGGGCGGCAGCGGGGCAGGGACGGGGCGGGGGATGCTCATGGGTTCCAGCTCCTCCAGCAGGACGGCGTCCGGACACGAATGGCTCTGCGGGCCGTCGTCCTCGCCCCGGGTCGCCCCCGGGGACAGCACCCACCCACCGGGCGCGGTCCGTACAGGACCGGCCGGAGAATGGCGGTCGACTCTGCACGAGCGAGACACTACGGACTTCATCCTGTGATCTTCGCGGCAGCAATTGAATCCACGGTAAACACCGCATGGCCAGGAGGAAAGCTGAGTCGGTCGGAGCAAGGGGTGGCGGGCCTCGCCGCCCCCTGCCCGCGACCGCTCCGTTACCACCGGGCCGCCTGCGGCGCGGGACCGGGCGTGGGTCTAGCGGTCGGCCGCCCGGTCCGTCGCCCGGTCTGCTGCACGGTCTGCTGCTCGGTCCGCCTGGTACCGGGCGCGGTACATCAGATCCACCTCGTGGACGGTGAATCCCAGTCGCTCGTAGACCCGGACGGCCGCCGGGTTGTCGGCGTCGACGTAGAGGAGGACCGTCTCCAGTCCACGCTCACCGGCCCCTGACCCGGTCAGGTGACGTAGGCCGGCGGCGGTCAGCGCGCGGCCGAGGCCGCTGCCCTGCTCGGCCGGGTCCACCCCGACGACGTACACCTCGCCGAGCTCCGGCTCGGTGGCGGTGGCCGGGTGCACCTTGGTCCAGTGGAAGCCGACGACCTTGCCGCCCCGGGTCGCGAGGAAGAAGCCGGCCGGGTCGAACCAGGGCTCGGCGATCCGCTCCGCCAGGTCCTGCTGCGTCCAGGAACCCTGCTCCGGGTGGTGGGAGAAGGCCAGGGCATTCAGCCGCAGCCACTCGGCGTCGTCCTCACCCGGACGGAAGGTGCGGAGCTCGATCCCCTCGGGGACGGCCACGGCCTCGGTCTGCGGACCGGTGCGGCGCATCTGCCGCAGCTCCCGGACCAGCTCGGCGCCGTAGGCCCCGGCCAGGTGCCGGGCCGCCGGGTGACCGCCGTGCACCCAGAAGTCCACCGCGTCCCGGCCGACCAGGTGGGCCTGCTCCAGGACGGCGTCCACCAGCGGGCGGGCCAGGCCGCGGCCGCGGGCGGCCGGGTCGACCAGCAGCTCGGCCGCCGGGTTCGCCGTCACGGCCTCCGGCACCTCCACCTGGCCGTAGCCGACCACGGTGGCGCTCGCACTCGCACCCGTGGTCTCGGCCTCGGTCACGATGAGGTGGGTGACGCCCGGCCGGGGAGTCTCGGCGTTCCGCAGCCGCAGCCGGCCCTGCTCGGAGACCGCGGCTCGGCCGTCGACCGCCTGGGCCTCCGCCAGAACACGCAGGGCGCCGTCGCGCTGCTCGGGGCGGAGCACGTTGCTCGCAATGACCGCTGTCTGATCGTCCATGCCCTGACGATACGTCAACGGAAATGCGAAAAGCCCCTGATCCGAAGGGATCAGGGGCTTTTCTGAATGATTGTTCGGCGGCGTCCTACTCTCCCACAGGGTCCCCCCTGCAGTACCATCGGCGCTGTGAGGCTTAGCTTCCGGGTTCGGAATGTAACCGGGCGTTTCCCTCACGCTATGACCACCGAAACACTATGAAACTGTCAACCGCACCAACCCGTGAACTTC
>NZ_JBHYGR010000046.1:0-827 GCF_042738155.1 Kitasatospora sp. NPDC059088
GTCGGTCGCCAATGCGCTGCATTGGGCTCCCTCCTCCGCCTTGCGATGCACGCACCCCAACGCCGCGCGCTGATCCGACGCGAATGGTCAGACACACCCTAGATCAACAACCCCCGGGCCGGCCCGTCCCCCGTCGAGGTGGATCGTGAACGACGGAGGGCCCCGGCGATCGGCCGGGGCCCTCCGCATCGCGCAGCCGGAGTCGCCGGGTCAGGAGACGCGCTTCAGCTGCCAGGCGTTGTTGTTGAAGCTCGGGTTCGACCAGGCGACACAGCTGCTGGTGTAGTACGAGCCGGTCTGGACCCAGCCCGCCGGCGGGTAGGTGGTGCTGCAGGCCTGGACCACGGTGCCGACGGGCAGTCCGGTGAGCTGCTTCACCTGCTTGATGTTCGGGCTGAAGCTCTGCGTACCGCAACTGCTGCTGTAACCCCAACTCACATCGACGGAGCCGGCCGGGGTGAGAGTGCTTCCGCACATGGTCGTGACGTCACCGGGGGCGGCCTGGGCGGGCGCCGCGGCCAGGGCCAACATCGCCGCGGTGCCGGCGATGGCCATACAGGTGGTACGGAGGCGAATCATGGGCGGTGGCTCCTTCTGATCGGGGGTGGCCGGTCAGGCCGTGGAGCTATTCCTATGGTTTGATCATCGGTTTCGGATAGCGACTTTCCGGCCTAAAGATCCACCGCGCAGACCTCCGCCGAAAGCCTGACTCACCCGCCCTTGAGCCTCTCCGACAACTCCTCGACGCCGTCGTGGGGGGGGGGGGGTGGGGGGTGTTCGGGCGGTCGGGGCGGGTCTGTTCGGCGGCGGCGGCGCCGTAGACGGCC
>NZ_JBHYGR010000046.1:837-27356 GCF_042738155.1 Kitasatospora sp. NPDC059088
ACACCCCCCCCCCCCTCACCCCCCCCCACCCCACACCCCCCCCCCCTCTTCCACTCCCACCCACCCCCCCCCCCGCGCGGGGCGGGGCGGGGGGGGGGGGGGCGGGGCCCCCCACGCCGGGGCCGCTCAGTGGCGGTGGTGGTTGTCGGGTTGGGCCGGGTCCCCGGGGTGTTCCAATCCCTCGACCAGGGTGAGGCGTTGGGCCCGCTCGTGGTCCAGCCAGCGGACGAACTCCGCCCTTCGCGCGGCCTCCCGGAGGGCCGGGGTGGGGTCGGGGTTCCGGGGGACGGCCAGGGTGGCGAGGAGCATCGCCGTCCAGGGGCCGACGGTGACCCACTCGCCCGGTGGGGCCTCCCGAAGCGCCTCGGCGAGGGCCTCCGGGAGGGTGTCGGGGTCGGCTTCGAAGCCGCCGTCGGGGAGGGCGAGGTGCCAGCGGGTGGTCGGTGGGCGGGCGGTCACGGCGCGGTAGTGGGCGACGTCGGCGGCGGACGGCTCGATGCCGGCGGTCACGGATGCGTAGACGGCACGGACGGCCGCGCTGCCCTCGTAGGCGGCCGCCGTGATGGAGCCGAGTTCGACGGCCGCCTGTTGGTCGAGGCGGGACGGGCCGGGGGCGACGACCGGGAGGCCGCGTTCGGCGGCGACCGTCTCGCAGAGGGCCTCGGTCAGCAGCACCTGGGCGACCCACCGGGTGAGCTGGCGGTCCTCCGAACTGCCGGGCAGGGGGAGGGCGGTGGATCGCGGGCCGCCGCGCAGGGCGGCGAGGCGGGCGTCGAGGGCGGTGCGCGGGAGGGGGCGTCCGTCGAGCAGGCCGAGGGTCATGCCTCCACCACCAGGGCGACGGTAGGGGCGTACTGGCAGCGGCCGAACCACATGACCTTGGCGAGGGCCCAGTACGCGCCGGGGTCGAGGGACTCGGGGGCGGTGACGGCGAAGTCGACGGTGACGGCCGAGTCGGCGGGGACGGCGAAGCCGCGCACCGGGTCGGCGACGGCCTCCCACGTCCCCCACGGGGAGACCAGTTGCAGCTCGCCGCGGATCTCGCCGCGGGTCCGGTTGGTGAGGGTGAGCCCGAGGGTGGCCCGGCCGCCGGGCGCCACCCGCAGGGTCTCGGCACAGACGTCCACGGACAGCCCGGTGTCGCGGCCGGTCGTCGCCTTGGTGCCCTGGGCGGCCGTCCAGTCCTCCGGGGCCTCGCCGGGGACCGGCAGCAGCGCGGGGAGGTCGCCGACGGCGATGGTGACCACGTCCTCGACCGCCTGTCCGTCGTGCTCGATCCGGACGGCGGCGAAGTGCAGCCCGGGCCGGGCGTCGGCCGGCGGGGTGAGGGTGACCGGGAAGCGCAGGTGGCCGTCGGGGGCGAGCCGGTACGGGCGGCTGGCGAGGCTGGTCGCCCAGCCCTCCGGCGGCAGCACGACGGCCGTGCCCTCGACCACGGCGTCCCGCAGCTGGGAGGAGAGGGCGACCGAGAGCGTCACCGGCTCCCCCGCCGTCCGCAGCAGCCCGGGCGAGGCGCCGACCGACACCGGCAGGTAGCCGAGCGGCGCCGGGCCCCGGTTGTGCAGCCAGTAGCGGGCATGGACGGGCTGGGCGGGTTCGGCGACCGGGCCGAGTACCGTACCCCCGGCCGTGCCCCCGGGCCGGGCCGAGACGCCGGGCGCGGCGAGCAGGGTGGTGATCGACGAGCCGGGCAGGTCCAGCTCGGCCGGGCCGAGGGGGCGCTCCAGCAGGTCGGCCGCCCGCAGGTCGGTCAGCCCGAGCGCACCGCCGAGTGCCGCCGTCCGGCCGAGGCCGGTGGATTCGACCAGCCGCACGGTCAGCTCGGGTCCGACGGGCGCCGCCGAGCCGTGGGCGATCGGGTTCCCGGCCGGCTTGAGTGCGCCGAGCAGCACCTCGCGCTGCGGTTCGACCCGCAGCCAGGACAGCGTGGCGGGCAGCGGGCCGTCCTGCGGCGCGGCCAGGATCCGCGCGTACAGCGGGTGGTTGAACTCCTGCCCCCGCGCGGGCAGTGCCTGCGCCCGCCAGTCACCGTCACCGCCGACCAGGGCATAGCCGAACTCGTGGGTCCAGTGCTGGAGTTGGAAGGCGGCGCCGTCGGGCAGGGTGCGCCGGGGCGGGTCGATCCACACCCCGGACGGCCAGCCGGTGCAGGAGCGCATCAGCGACAGGTGCAGCGCGCCGGTGGTGTCCACCGCGAAGCCGGGCAGGCCGAAGCTGAGCAACGCCACGGTGTGGTCGGCGAGTTCCTCCGACTCCGACTCCGGCACAGGCACCGGCACCGACTCCGACACCGGCTCCGACACCGTCATCGGGCAGACGGCGGTGATCCGGGCGTCGGCGAGGTCGTCCACCAGGGCCGGCACATCGGCGACCACCAGGGCGGGCAGGGAGCGCAGGTCCCGCAGGTCCGCGTCGGGCCGCCACACCTCGGCCAGCGGTGTCAGCGCGGGCACCCACACCGCGCCGTGCGCCTTGAGCGCGGCCGCGTACTCCTCGCCCGCCCGGTCGATCAACTCCCTTGCCGCGTCGTTGACTTCCGGGCCGCCGACGACGATCCGGAAGTCCGGCAGGTTGGAGTCGACGTCCAGCCAGCCGTACCGCGCCCAGTCCGCCCCCGAGGTGGTGGCGGTGACGCCGACCCGGGCCAGCGCGACCAACAGCGGACGGGCGTCGGCGGCGTCGTCCAGGGTCGGGACGACCACCTCGGCGACGCCGAGCGCGCGCGAGCCGATGACCTCGCCGGAGGCCGAGGTGAGCTCCGCCCGCGCGGTGGCGCCCAGCCCGAACCAGGTGTTGGCCGGGTTGTCCAGCGTCCACGGCGCCTCCGCCGAGTCCACGTCCGGCATCGCGAAGCCGCGCCCGACGACCGCGCCGGCGACCTCGCTGACCGGCAGCCCGCCGGGGACGTCCACCGGGAAGCGCAGTCGCAGCAGCCGGTCGGCGCCGGAGTAGTCGACCGCCCTGGTGCGGCAGTCGACCCGGTCCAGCCCGCGCCACAGCGTGACCGTCTGCTCGTAGCGCAGGCCGTCGACCGTCCCCGCGATCACCAGCCGCTCGCCGAGCGGCCCGGTCTCGCGGCGCACGGAACCGGCGCCGTCCCCGGAGCCGACCACCGGCCCGCTCGGCACCAGGTGCCACGGGCCCTCGCCGAAGTCGGGGTGCTGCGGGTACTCCTCGTACACCCGCAGTTCGTTGCCGATCCGACCCTCCTGTATCAACTCCCGTTCGTGCAGCAGGTCGTACACCGATCCGAGCCCGCCGCCGCGCGCCGGGTCGGCCGTCACCCGGTACCGCTCGTTGGCGATCACCACGCCCTCGGCCTCGGCCCACGCCGGGGCCGAGGGCTCCCCGGGCAGCAACCGCCAGGTGCGCCAGCCGAGCGCGGGCACGTCGGCGGCCAGGAACCGCAGCACGCCCCGGTCCACGGCGCTCGGCACGGCCGCGCCGGTTTCGTCCACGACCCGCACCGACCTTTCACCGGACGGGAGTTCGACCGAGACCAGATCCGTCCGGTCGAAGGACAGCGTGTTGGTCACCACCAGAGCCGAGCCGACGCCCGCCGTGGAGGTGCCCGCCGAGCCGACGCCCACCGTGGAGATGCCCACCGTGGAGATCCGCGCCGTCAGCGCGTCCAGCGCCGCGTCCCGGACCGCCGAGGCCAGGTCGTACGCCTCCCGCCAGCCGCCCAGCAGGTCCAGGTACACCTGGTCCGACTCCGAGCCGGTGATCGCGTCGTGGTGGGCCCCGTAGGCGAGTTGGCGCCACACCTTGTCGAGCGCGGCGGCCGGGTAGGCGCCGAGCCCGTTGACGACGGCCAGCGCGGCGAGCTTCTCCGCGTCCACCGCCGCGACCTCGCCCGCCCGTTGGGCCTGCTTGGTGTCGATGTAGGAGACGTCCTTGCCGGTGTACACCGGGTTCATGTCGCGGGTCTGCGGGCTGGGCCGGCGCCCGGTGGCGGCGAGTTCGGCCCGGACGGCGTCCAGGAAGTCGCGCGGGGTGGCGCAGACGAAGCGCGGCCACAGGTACTTCTCGGGCCAGGAGCGGTGGATCGCGGTGACCCACTTGTTCGGCGGGGTGTAGTCCGTGCCGACCGGCAGCAGCAGGTTCCTGGTCGCGCCGACCGGCTTGAGCTTGCGGTACAGCTCGTACACCGCTTGTTCGGCGGCGGCGAGGTCGGGCGAGGAGTCCATCCACCAGCCGGCCGAGTAGTGGTGCGGCATGTAGTGGGTGAGCACGCCCTCGCCGCCGGGCGCGATCCACTCGAACTCGCTGGGGAACTGCATCACCCGGGCGTCGTCCTTGCCCTGGCGGAAGTTCTTCTGGATCGGGCCCCACTGGTGGAACGGCCCGCGGGCCCACGCGCTGCCGGTGAGGCCGGCCGCGGCGAGGTGGCCGGGGAACTGCGGGTCGTGGCCGAACACGTCGAGCTGCCAGGCGGTCTGCGGGTCGCCGCCGAGGATGTCGCGCTGGTAGCCGATGCCGTGGACGATGTTGCGGATGGTCGTCTCGGCGCCGGTGAGGTTGGTGTTGGGCTCGTTGTAGGTGCCGCCGACGAGCTCGACCTGCCCACGCTCCAGCAGCGTGCGGAGCACCGCGCGCCGCTCCGGGTGCTGGTCGAAGTACGGTTTCAGGTAGTCGACCTCGGCCAGCACGAACTTGTACACCGGGTCCCGCAGGGCCAGGTCGAGGTGGGCGTCGACGAGGGCGAAGCCGTTGCGCTCCCAGAGCGGCCGGGTGGTGGCGTCGGCGCCGAGCAGTTCCCACGGCGAGGTGTAGGCGGCCTGGGTGTTCCACCAGACCGGGTCGTAGTGGAAGTGGGAGACCAGGAACATCGTCCAGCCGGGCTCGGCGACCTCCACGACACCGGCCGCCTCGCTCCCCACCACCCTCACCGTGACGGGAAGTTGCGCGCCGACGGACGCTCCGGTGATCTCCAGGGGGACGTCGACCAGCCCCGTGCCGGTCGCCTCGCCGCGGACGCCCGTCCCGCTGACGGTGATCGGGGCGGCCGGCCCCTCGACCGTCACCCGCAGGATCTGGCGCGGGGCGTCCTCGGGGCCGACGAACAGGTCGGTGCTCTCGACGGCGGTGATGGTGGTGACCGGCACGGGGGTGGTCCTTTCGGTACGGAGGCCTACGCGGTGACGGAGGCCTACCCGGTACGGAGATGCGGTGCGGACGCCTACTGGCCCCAGGCCTCGAACTCGTAGATCCGGGCAGCCGGATCGCCGTTCTGGGTGGGCTTGGTGACGACCAGCCGGACGTAGCGGGCGGTGGTGTCCACCGGATGGGTGGTGGTGCCCGCGGTGTTGCCGGTCACGGTGGCGACGGTCGTCCACGGGTCGGTGCTCTTCACGCGGGTCTGGAGGGAGAAGTCCCGGGTGTTGTACGCGGCGCTCTCCCCGCCCGCCTGGGCGTGCCGGACCACGAACCTGTTCAGCTTCCTCGCCGAACCGAGGTCCACCTCCAGCCACTTGGCGGCCGTCAGCGTGCACCACTTGTCGCTCGTGCCGCCGTTGACGCTGCCGTTGACGGCCTTGGCCGGGCCCTCGTTGGCGTTGCACTGGCCGGAGGCGGTGGCGGGGCGGTTGAGCGCAAGGTCGGTCGAGCCGGTCGGCGGGGTGGCGTTCCAGCCCACGGTGGTCGAGGCGACGGCAGAGTGCCCGTAGGTGGTGGACACCGCCTCCACGTCCAGCGTGGTGGCGGCCTCGGTGCCGGCCCGGTCCAACCGCCCGACGTAGTAGGCGTCGTTGGGGGTGGCCCCCAGGAAGGTCCGGCTGCCGTCCGGGTTGCGCCGGTACACCTCGTAGTGGTGGACGTTGCCGCCGGGGGCCGCCGTCCAGGACAGTCGCAGCGACTGGCTCGCGCCGGCCGTCACGTCGCTCGCGCCGAGCACGGTCAGCCCGCTCGGCGCGGCCGGGCTCTCCACCGTGCCGTCGTAGAGGGCGACTTGGCCGACCCGCAGGTCGTAGGCCGGGTCGTTGCCGGTGACCTGGAGGGCGAGCTGGGCGATGGTGCGGCCGGCGTACCGGGAGAGGTCGAGGGTGTGCCGCTCCCAGCCCGTCCCGGTGTTGCTCCCGACGTCCACGGTGGTGAAGCTGCCCGGGGCGTCGGTGAAGGAGACGGCGGCCTTGAGCTTGGTCGGGCCGGCGGCCGGGGTCTTGACCACCAGGTCGAGCTTGGTGTTCGCGGCGACCGGCAGCCGGGTCTGGTAGAGCCGGACGGTGTTGGTGGCGTCCAGGGTTCCGGTCAGCCGCAGCGAGGAGCCGCCCTGGTAGGCGTCGGTGAAGTCGACGGACGGGCTGAGCCTGCTGCCGGTGGAGTCGACCACCCAGCGGTAGGTCGGCGGGACGTCCTGCAGCGAGAGGTTGTTCCACCCGCCGGTGGCGACCCGGGTGCCGGCCGCGTTGTAGAAGTCGCCCTGGCCGGTGTCGAAGTTGGTGACGAAGGGCTTGGCGGTGATCGGCGAGGACTCGGCGACGTAGCCCGCCAGGCCGGGCCATCCGGACGAGAGGTCGACCTTGGACGGGTCGTTGTTGGCGCCGACCCAGTAGCGGGCGTCCTTGGCGTAGAAGTCGGCCCGGTCGGTGGCGGACTTCCAGGTCCACTCGGGGCGGTAGAGGCCGAGCGAGGTGGTGTGCGGCTGCCCGGACGGGAAGAGGGTGTTCCAGTCGACGGAGGTGTTGTAGCCGTTCGCCTCGGTGTCGATGCCCGAGTACAACTCGTACTCGCTGCGGCCGAGTTGCCGGGCCAGGGTGCGGGAGGATTCCAGGCCGTCCTGGCTCCAGCCGAAGTTGAGGAACATCGAGTCCGAGGTTCTCTTCGAACCGTCTTGCAGGAAGGGTGAGTTGGCGGAGGTGAGGGCGTTCTGCCAGTCGACCGCACCGGAGGTGGTCATCGCGTCGTACCACATGAAGTCGGTACCGCTCTGCGCCTTGGTGTACTGCATCAGGTTGCGCACCTCGCCGGCCAGGCCCGAATCCCCGCCGCCGGTCTCCTGGTTGATGAACCAGCCGTCGAAGCCGTAGTACTGGGCGGCCTGGGCGAGCTTGTCGGCGACGGGGTAGCGGTTGCCGGACTTCTGGACGAAGTCGCGCACCCACTGGAGCTGGCCGCCGTACGCGGCGGGCGGGAAGAAGACGGTGCCGTAGACCTTGACGCCGTTGCGGTGGGCGGCGTCGATCACCGTCGGGTTGGGCGCGAGGATCAGGCCTTCCCCGGCCGAGCCGCCCCAGAACACCAGCTTGTCGACGTACTGCCAGTAGCCGAAGGCGTAGTAGTTGGGGTCGGCGGAGCCCTGGGAGGGGTTGTTGGAGGTGGGGCCGAAGGAGACCAGTGAGGCGATCTTCCCTTCGCCGGCGCGGGCGTTGGGGTTGGCGGCCAGGGCAGGGTCGCTGGTGCGGGGCTGGAGCGGGACGCGGGAGCGGTTGAACCGGGCGTCCGGGTCGGTGGCCGGATCCCAGCTGAGGATCGTGCTGGGGTACCAGTAGGAGGCGTACGGCTGGCTGCCCGGGCCGGCGGGTGCCGTGGGCAGCGGCGCGGCGGCCGTGGGCGGCGGCGCGGCAGCCGTGGGCGGCGGCGCGGCGGCCGTCACGGGTGCGGCCCAGGCGGAGGGCGTGGCGGTGAGTGCGGCCGTCGCGAGGACTGCGCTGAGCAGCAGGGGTAGGCGTCGTGACATGCGGGGGCTCCGATCGGGCGGAGGGGTGGGGGCGGGCCCGCCGTCGCGGACGGGGGCCGGCCGCATGCGGGCGTGCCGGTGCTGAACCGAGGGGGGCCGGAGGCCACAGGAACGGGCAGCAGGAGCGGACCCTCTCGGCGCAGCGAGGCTAAACCGGTTCAGAACGGGTGTCAACGACCCGGACAACAACCACCCGACGGAGTCAGGAACCGGCACCCGGAGGAGTCAGGGCCCGGCGCCCGGAGGAGTCAGGGCCCGGCACCGAGGGAGTCAGGAACCGCTGCCCGGCGGGGAGGTGGACTCCCGCACCGTCAGCCGGGGCGTCGGCATCTGGAGGTCGCGGTCGGGCCCGGCGCCGTCCAGGGCCTCCAGCAGGCTGCGCGCGACCTGCTCGCCGAGCGCGAAGGTGTCCCGGCTGAGCGCGGTCAGCGGCGGGTGGACGATCCGGGCGAGCACCGAGTCGTCGAAGGAGACGATGGACAGCTCCCCGGGCACCGAGACGCCCATCTCCCCCGCCACGCCCAGCCCGGCGACGGCCATCACGTCGCTGTCGTAGACGATCGCGGTGGGCCGCCCGGGCCGGGAGAGCAGGGTGCGGGTGGCCGCCGCGCCCTCGGCGTCGCTGAAGTCGGTGGGCACCGACAGCGCCTCCTCCAGTCCGAGCCGGCGCGAGGCGTCGCGCAGCGCGCGGATCCGGCGCTGGGTGTGCTGGAAGTGCGGCAGCCCGGCGAGGTGGGCGATCCGGCGGTGCCCGATGGCGGCCAGGTAGTCGACGATGGAGAGCATCGCCTCCCGGTCGTCGGCCCAGATCCGCAGCTGGTTGCCGCCCTTGCCGGGCCCGCCCAGGACGACGGCGGGCAGCCCGAGTTCGTCCAGGACGGGCAGCCGCGGGTCCTTGACCTGGAGGTCCACCACGATGAACCCGTCCACCCGGTGCTCGGAGGCCCAGCGCCGGTAGACCCCGATCTCGGCGGCGGTGTCCTCGACCACCATCAGGTGCAGGGCGACCGAGCTGGCCGAGAGCACGGCCTGGAGGCCGGAGAGCAGTTGGCTGAAGAACGGCTCGACGCCGATGGTGCGGGCCGGGCGGGCGATCACCAGGCCGACGGCGTCGGAGCGGGCGCCGCCGAGGGCGCGGGCGGCGCTGTGCGGGCGCCAGTTCATCTCCTCGGCGACCCGCAGGATCCGGTCCCTGGTCGCCTCGCTGACACCGGGGCGGCCGTTGAGCGCGAAGGAGACCGCGCCCTTGGAGACGCCGGCCTGGCGCGCGATGTCGGCGATCGTCGGTCTGCCCACAGGATCCGACTCCTCTCTTGACAGTCAAGTTTAGGCGGGAGCATAGTCCCTGCCAGAGCTAGACCGGTTTAGTTAAGCAGGTTCTGACACACCACCACCCATCCCAGAACCCCAGGACCACCGGGAGACCCTCATGCGAAGAATCTGGGCGGCACTGACCACCACGGCCCTCACCGCGGCGGCCCTCACCGGCTGCGGACTCGGCTCCGGAGACACCAAGAGCAGCGACAACGTGGCGAGTGCGGCCGCCACCGGTGAGGTCAAGGGCAAGGTCTCGATCCAGACCTGGGCGCTCAAGCCGAAGTTCACCGACTACATGCAGGGCGTGATCGACGGCTTCAAGAAGAAGTACCCCGGCGTCGAGGTCGACTGGCTGGACCAGCCCGGCGAGGGCTACTCCGACAAGGTGCTCAGCCAGGCCGCCTCCGGCACCCTGCCCGACGTGGTCAACCTCCCGCCGGACTTCGCCTTCCCGCTGGCCAAGAAGGACGTCCTGCTGGACGTCGCCAAGGCCGACCCGAAGCTCGCGGACGAGTACGTGGCCGGCGGCGTGAGCGCCTACCGCTACCGCGGCTACCAGGGCACCTTCGGCTACCCCTGGTACCTCAACACCGATGTGAACTACTGGAGTTCCGACCTCCTGACGAAGGACGGGCTGGACCCGAAGAAGCCCCCGACCACCCTGGACGAGCTGATCGCCCAGGCCCGGGTGATGAAGGAGAAGTCCGGCGGCCAGGCCTACCTGATGAGCCGCAAGCCCGGCCTCGGCGACCTCTACAACATCGGCGTCAAGATCATGGCCGACGACGGCAAGTCCTTCACCTTCAACACCCCGGAGGCCGCTGCACTGCTCGACAAGTACCGCGACGCCTTCAAGGAGGGCCTGATGCCGAACGGGGTGCTCACCGACACCTACGCCGGCAACTCCAAGCTGTTCAGCGCCGGGACCGCGGCCTGGACCACCGGCGGCGGCAACTTCATCACCAGCCTCGCCACCGACAACCCCACCCTGGCGCCGAAGGTCGTCCCGTCCCCCGCGATGGGCACCCCGCCGCTGTACGTCCAGGGCCTGTCCATCCCGAAGAACACCAAGAACCCGGCCGCCGCGGTCGCCCTGGCCCGCTGGGTCACCAGCCCGGAGAACCAGGCCGCCTTCGCCCACCTGACCAGCGTCTTCCCGTCCACCAAGGCCTCCGCGAGCGACCCGTTCTTCAGCAAGAGCGACGGCACCAACGCGGGCGACGCCAAGGTGATCGCCTTCACCTCGCTCGCCAAGGCCGAGCTGATCCAGCCGGTCGAGGTGGACGACGCGATGGGCACCGTCGTCAAGCAGCAGTTCGCCCTCGCCATCAGCGGCCAGAGCAGCTCCCAGCAGGCCCTGGACACCGCCGTGGAGCAGTGCAACAAGCTGCTCAAGGGCTGATCCCCCGCAGCCGCGGCCTCACCGTCCCGACGTCCCGACGAACCGCAGTCCCGTACCCCCTACCGGCGAAGCGGCGGGTCCTCCCCCACACCCGCCGCCCCGGGCCTCGCACACCCCCGGGGCCTGTACCACCCCGGGCCCCGGAAGGCCCAGCCCCAGGAAGGCATCCGCATGACCCACCGGCGCTGGTTCACTCCCTGGCTGCTCGCCGGCCCCGCGATACTCTGGCTGGCCGTCTTCAACCTCTGGCCGGCCGTCAACACGGTGATCCTCTCCTTCACCAACGCCAAGCCCATCGGCGGCGGCCGGTTCACCGGCCTGGAGAACTACGGCCGGCTGCTGGACGACGCCCAGCTCGCCGACGCCCTGCTCAACAGCATCGTGTTCATGCTGGTCTGCCTCCCCCTGCTGACCGTCCTGCCGCTGCTGCTCGCCCTGCTGGTGCAGCGCCGGATCCCCGGCATCACCTTCTTCCGCACCGCCTTCTACACCCCGGTGATCGCCTCCGCCGTCGTGGTGGCACTGATCTGGGGCTGGGTGCTGGACGACCGGGGCCTGGTCAACGGCCTGCTCCAGGAGGGCGGCCTGGCCGACTCCCCGGTCCCCTTCCTCACCGACCGCTGGCTGCTGCTGTTCAGCGCGATCGCCCTGACCGTCTGGAAGGGGCTCGGCTACTACATGGTGATCTACCTCTCCGCCCTCGCCAACGTCCCGCACGAGCTGCACGAGGCGGCGGCCGTGGACGGCGCGAGCCCGCTGCGCCGCTTCTGGCACATCACCCTGCCGGGGGTGCGCCCGACCATGGTGCTCATCTCCGCGCTCATCTCGGTGAGTTCGCTGCGCGTCTTCTCCGAGTTGTACGTGCTCTCCAACGGACTGGGCGGCCCCGGCGGCCGCGACATGTCGGTGGTGATGCTGATCCAGATGTACAGCCGCGGCTTCAACGGCCACCTGGGCTACGCCTCCGCGCTCAGCCTGCTGCTGTTCGTCGTCACCCTCGGCCCGATGCTGTTCCTGCTGCGGCTGAACCGGAAGGCGGCCTGAACCCGTGACCACCGCGACCACCGACCCCCGCCGCAAGCCCGACCCGAGCGCCGAGGGGGGCAGGAGGACCAAGGGGGCCAAGGAGGCCAAGGGCGGCGCCCGCGGCTTCAACACCCCCTCCCGCGCCCGGACCGCCTCCCGTTACCTGCTCCTGCTGCTCGTCCTGCTGCTGGTGATCGGCCCCTTCCTCTGGCAGCTGTCCACCGCCCTCAAGGGCCCCACCGAGGACGTCTACACCCGCACCCCGAGCTTCCTGCCCGACCAGCCCACCCTGGGCAACTTCGGCAAGGTCGCCGACACCATCCCGGTGTGGACGTACGCCCTCAACTCGCTGACCGTCGCGGCCGTCTGCATCGCCGGCAACGTGGTCGGCTGCACTCTGGCCGGCTACGCCCTGGCCCGACTGCGCTTCCGCGGCGCCCGGCTGCTCCTCGGCCTCTTCCTGGCCACCCTGGTGCTGCCCGGCGAGGTCACCATCGTCTCCCAGTACGTGCTGGTGCGCGGCCTCGGCCTGGCCGACAGCCTGGCCGGGGTGGCCCTGCCCGGGGCGATCGCGATGCTCAACGTGCTGCTGATGCGCACCGCCTTCGCCGCCGTACCGGCCGAGCTCGACCAGGCGGCGCTGGTGGACGGCGCCAACGTCTGGCAGCGGCTGTGGTACATCGGTCTGCCGAACGTGCGCGGCATGCTCAGCGTGATCGTCATCTTCACCTTCATCGGTGCCTGGGACGACTTCCTCTGGCCGCTGATCGTGCTCAACGACCCGCAGAAGTACACCCTGACCGTCGGGCTCCAGTACCTCAACGGCACCTTCTCCGCCAATCCCCGGCTGATCGCGGCCGGCACCATGATCGCGTTCCTGCCGATCGTCGTGGTGTTCGCCGTCTGCCAGCGCTTCTTCTTCCAGGGCGTCGAGGAGGGAGCCGTCAAGGGCTGAGCCCCCGAGGACGAGAACACCGTCCGTACGCCCCGACCCAGTTGAGGTAGCCCACCCGTGACCCCCGTGACCACCGATTCCGCCGCTTCCACCGCTTCCACCACTCCGAAGGCCCCGCGCTTCGGCGTCAACTACACCCCCAGCAAGGGCTGGTTCCACCACTGGCTCGACTTCGACCTGGACGCCGTACGCGCCGACTTCGACTCCGTCGCCGCCCTCGGCCTGGACCACGTCCGGGTCTTCCCGCTCTGGCCGCTGTTCCAGCCCAACCGCACCCTGATCCGCCCGCGCGCCGTCGAACAGCTGACCGCACTCGTGGACGCGGCCGGCGAACGCGGCCTGGACGTCGCGGTGGACGGCCTCCAGGGCCACCTGTCCAGCTTCGACTTCCTGCCCGCCTGGACGCAGACCTGGCACCGCCGCAACCTGTTCACCGACCCCGGGGTCCTGGACGGCCAGGCCGCCTACCTGCGCACCCTCGCCGGGGCCCTGCGCGAACGCCCGAACTTCCTCGGGATGACGCTCGGCAACGAGATCAACCAGTTCTCCGGCGCCCCGCACCCCGACCCCGACCGCTGCACCCCCGCCGAGGCGGAGGCCTGGCTGCGCCGGATGCTCACCGCCTGCGAGGACGGCGCGCCCGGGCGGCTGCACCTGCACGCCTCCTACGACGCGGCCTGGTACCTGGACGAACACCCCTTCACACCCTGGCACTCGGCCCGCCTCGGCGGCGCCACCGCCGTGCACTCCTGGGTCTTCAACGGCACCGCCCAGCGCTACGGCGCCCACTCCACCGCCACCGCCCAGCACGCCGCGTACCTGGTCGAGCTGTCCAAGGCCTGGGCGGACGACCCGGCCCGCCCGGTCTGGCTGCAGGAGGTCGGCGCGCCCGCCCCGCACATCACCGCCGCGGACGCGGCCCGGTTCACCGGCGCCACCGTCGAGGCCGTGCTGGACTGCCCGGACCTCTGGGGCGTCACCTGGTGGTGCTCCCACGATGTGGACCGCTCGCTCGCCGACTTCCCCGAACTGGAGTACAGCCTCGGCCTGTTGACCACCGACCGGACGGTCAAACCGGCCGGCGCCCGGCTCGCCGAGGCCGCAGCCGACGCCCGCCGCAGCTGGCAGCCGCCCAAGCCGCGCGGCACCGCCGTGGTGGTCGCCACCGGTGACGAGGTCACCTCCCCGCGCCGCGCGGACTGCGGCCCCGGCGGCCCGGTGTACGAGGCCTTCATGCGCCTCGCCGAGGCCGGCGCCCGCCCGACCACCGTGCTCGCCGAACGCGCCGGGGACGCGGCGCACCTGGCGGCGCGCGGTATCACCGAGGTGGTCCACCCCGCCGACGTAGGTTCTCTGTAGTCCGCGCCGTCCCCCCTCCCTTCCACCGCCCTCCCCCAGAAACTGCCCTCCCGCACGCAACGGAGCCTGCCGCCATGCACGATGACCGCACCCTCGTCGAGTCCCGCCTCAAGCGCGTCCTGGAGGAGCGCATCCTCCCGGCCGTGTACCCGGAGTCCGTCCCGCTGGAGGTCGGCATCTGGACCGCCCCCGGCGAGCCCGTCCCGGTCGCCGAGGGCCTGGCCGCGCCGCGCACCCCGATCGCCGTCGGCGACGCCTGGGGCGCGCCCTGGGGCACCAGTTGGCTGACGGTGTCCGGCACGGTGCCGCAGGCCTGGGCCGGACGGACGGTCGAGGCGCTGATCGACCTCGGCTTCGACGCCAACATGCCCGGCTTCCAGTGCGAGGGCCTGGTCTACCGCCCGGACGGCAGCCCGGTGAAGGGCCTCAACCCGCGCAACCAGTGGGTGCGGATCGCCGCCCCGGCGGCCGGCGGCGAGCAGGTGCTGCTGCACGTCGAGGCCGCCGCCAACCCGGTGATCCTGGACTACCACCCCTTCCTGCCGACCGAGTTGGGCGACAAGGAGACGGCCGGGGACCGTCCGCAGTACAAGCTCGCCCGGATGGACCTCGCCGTCTTCGACGACACCGTCTGGCAGCTGTCGCTGGACCTGGAGGTGCTCGGCGAGCTGATGGCCGAGCTCCCGGTGGACGGCGCCCGCCGCTGGGAGGTGCTGCGCGCGGTCGAGCGCGCACTGGACGCGATCGACCTCCAGGACGTCAACGGCACGGCCGCCGCGGCCCGTTCGGAGCTGACCGCCGTCCTGGCCGCGCCCGCCGTGCCGTCCGCGCACCGGATCAGCGCGATCGGCCACGCCCACATCGACTCCGCCTGGCTGTGGCCGCTGCGCGAGACGGTGCGCAAGGTGGCCCGGACCACCGCCAACATGACCGCCCTGCTGGAGGACGAGCCGGAGTTCCGCTACACCATGTCCCAGGCGCAGCAGTACGCCTGGATCAAGGAGCACCGCCCGGAAGTGTACGCCCGGGTGCGCAAGGCCGTCGCCGAGGGCCGGTTCGTCCCGGCGGGCGGCATGTGGGTGGAGTCCGACACCAACATGCCGAGCTCGGAGGCGATGGCCCGGCAGTTCGTGCACGGCAAGCGGTTCTTCCTGGAGGAGTTCGGGGTCGAGAACCACGAGGCCTGGCTGCCCGACACCTTCGGCTTCACCGGCGGCCTGCCGCAGATCATCCGCAACGCCGGCTCCAAGTGGCTGCTGACCCAGAAGATCTCCTGGAGCCAGGTGAACAGGTTCCCGCACCACACCTTCCTCTGGGAGGGCATCGACGGGACCCGCATCTTCACCCACTTCCCGCCCGTGGACACCTACAACTGCTCCATGAAGGGCAGCGAGATCGCCCACGCTGCACGGAACTTCAAGGACAAGGGGGTGGCCCGGCACTCGATCGCCCCGACCGGCTGGGGCGACGGCGGCGGCGGGACGACCCGCGAGATGGTCGGCAAGGCAGCCCGGCTGCGGGACCTGGAGGGCTCGGCCACCGTCCGCTGGGAGAACCCCGCCGAGTTCTTCGCCAAGGCCGAGGCCGAGTACCCCGACCCGCCGGTCTGGGTCGGCGAGCTCTACCTGGAGCTGCACCGGGCCACCCTGACCAGCCAGGCAAAGACCAAGCAGGGCAACCGGCGCAGCGAGAACCTGCTGCGCGAGGCCGAACTCTGGTGCTCCACCGCCGCGTTGCGCGCGGGCGCCGAGCAGCCGTACGCGTACCCGTACGAGCAGCTGGACCGGATCTGGAAGACGGTGCTGCTGCACCAGTTCCACGACATCCTGCCCGGCTCCTCGATCGCCTGGGTGCACCGCGAGGCCGAGGCCACCTACGCGGCGCTGGCCCGGGAGCTGGCGGAGCTGATCGACGCGGCCCAGCAGGCACTGGCCGGATCCGCCGACGGCGGGCGGGAGTTGGTGTTCAACTCCGCTCCGCACGCCCGTTCGGCCGTCCCGGCGGGCGGCGCGGCCGTCGCCACCACGGACGCCCCGGCCGCCACCGTCACTGCGCTCGACGGCGGCGGGTTCACGCTGCGCAACGGCCTGCTGGAGGTGGTGGTCGACGCCGACGGCCTGATCGGCTCGGCCGTCGAGCTCGCCACCGGCCGGGAGACCGTCGCCCCCGGCAGCCGGGCCAACCTGCTCCAGCTGCACCCCGACTTCCCCAACATGTGGGACGCCTGGGACGTGGACCAGTTCTACCGCAACACCGTCACCGACCTGACCGGCGTCGACTCCCTCACCGCCACGGCCGCCGACGGCCGGGCCGAGGTCAGGATCGCCCGCTCCTTCGGCTCCTCCACCGTCGTCCAGACCCTCACCCTGCACCCGGGCGAGCAGCGGCTCGACATCGACACCGAGGTCGACTGGCACGAGACCGAGAAGTTCCTCAAGGTCGCCTTCCCGCTGGACGTCCACACCGAGCGGTACGCCGCCGAGACCCAGTTCGGCCACCTCTACCGGCCCACCCACACCAACACCAGCTGGGACGCCGCCAAGTTCGAGGCCTGCAACCACCGCTTCGTCCACCTGGACGAGCCCGGCTGGGGCGTCGCGCTGGTGACCGCCTCCACCTACGGCCACGACGTCACCCGCACCGTGCGCGCCGACGACGGCGGCACCACCACCACGGTCCGCTTCTCGCTGCTGCGCGCCCCGCGCTTCCCCGACCCGAAGACCGACCAGGGGCTGCACCGCTTCCGGCACGCGCTGGTCCCCGGCGCCGCGATCGGCGACGCCGTCCGCGAGGGCTACCGGATCGGCCTGCCCGAGCGGCGGGTCACCGGCACCGCCGAGCGGGTCGCGCCGCTGGTCGAGGTGGACCACGACGCCCTGGTGGTCAGCGCCGTCAAGCTCGCCGACGACCGCAGCGGCGACCTGGTCGTCCGGGTCTACGAGGCCGGCGGCGGCCGCGCCCGGGGCCGGCTCAGCACCTCCTTCCCGCTGGCCGGCGCCGTCCCCTGCGACCTGCTGGAACGGCCCTGGGACGGCACCCGCGGCGAGGTGACGGTCGAGGACGGCGCGGTGCACCTCGCGCTGCGCCCGTTCGAACTGGTCACGCTGCGCCTCACCCCCGCCCGCTGACCGACGTACGGTGAAGGCGCCCCGGCCCGCCCGGCCGGGGCGCCGCCGACCCCTCCTGGAGCCCGCCATGCCGCTCACCCCCCTGTTCGCCGCCGTCGACGTCGGCGGCACCAAGATCGCCGGCGCCCTGGTCGACGGCACCGGCCGGCTGCGGCACCGGCTGCAACTGCCCACCCCCGCCCGGGAGCCGGGCCCGGCCGTGCTCGCCGTCGTGCACAAGGTGCTGGAGCAGCTGGCCGGCACCCCCGACTGGGCCGCCGTGACGGCCGTCGGCATCGGCAGCGCCGGCCCGGTCGACCTTGCCGACGGCACCGTCAGCCCGGTCAACATCCCCGGCTGGCGGGGCTTCCCGCTGGTCGCCGAGGTCGCCGCGCACCCGGCGGTGGCCGGACTCCCGGTCCGCCTGGCGGGCGACGGCGTCGCGATGGCCGCCGCCGAGCACTGGCAGGGCGCCGCCCGGGGCGCCGCCAACGCGCTCTGCCTGGTGGTGTCCACCGGCGTCGGCGCCGGACTGGTGCTGGACGGCGCCGTGCGCCCCGGCCCCAGCGGCAACGCCGGACACCTCGGGCACATCACCGTCGACCTGGACGGCGAGCCCTGCCCGTGCGGCTCCCGCGGCTGCCTGGAGGGCCTCGCCAGCGGCACCGCGATCGCCCGCCGGGCCCTCGCCGAGGGCTGGCGCCCGCCCGGCGAGGACGCCACCGCCCGCGCCGTGGCCGCCTCCGCCGCCGCGGGCGACCCGGTCGCGCTGGCCTCCTTCGACCGGGCCGCCCAGGCCCTGGCCGCCGGGATCGCCGCCACCGCCGCCCTGGTCGACCTCCACCGGGTGGTGGTCGGCGGCGGCGTCGCCACCGCCGGGGAGGTGCTGTTCGCCCCGCTCGCCCGCCACCTGGACCGCTACGCCGCCCTGTCCTACGTCCGAGGCCTGGACGTGCGCCGCGCCGAGCTCGGCACCGACGCCGGGCTGATCGGCGCCGCCGCGCTCTGCCGCTGACAGCCCCGGGAGACCCTTGGCATGCCGCCCTACACCCTGCTCGACAACCCGGTCCGCCACTACCCCTGGGGCTCCCCCACCGCCATCCCCGCGCTCACCGGCACCGCCCCCGACGGCACCCCGCAGGCCGAACTGTGGATGGGCGCCCACCCCTCCGCGCCCTCCCGGGCCGGCGGCCGGGCGCTCGACGCACTGATCGCCGCCGACCCGGACGGCCTGCTCGGGCCGGACACCGTACGGCGGTTCGGCCCGGAACTGCCCTTCCTGTTCAAGGTGCTGGCCGCCGACCGGGCGCTCTCCCTGCAAGTCCACCCCACCCGCGCCCAGGCCGAGGCCGGGTACGCCGCCGAAGAGGCCCGGGGCATCCCGCCCACCGCCCCGGAGCGGGTGTACAAGGACCGCTCCCACAAGCCCGAACTGCTGGGCGCCCTTGGTGACTTCGAGGCCCTCTGCGGCTTCCGCCCGGCCGCCGCCACGGCCCGGCTGCTGGACGCCCTCGGCGTGCTCGCCCCCTGGGCGGCCACCCTGCGCGAGCGGCCCGCCGCCGAGGCACTGCCCGCACTGCTGCGCCGGACACTGGCCGCCGACGCTCCCGAACTCACCACCGTGGCCGGGGCGCTGCGCCGCACCGCCGCCTCCGGCGGCCCCCACGCGGACACCTGCGCGGCCTACGCCCGGCTCGCCGAGGAGTACCCCGGCGACCCCGGCCTGCTCGCCGCGCTGCTGCTCAACCACGTCCGGCTCGCCGCCGGCCAGGCGCTCTACCTCGCCGCCGGGGTGCCGCACGCGTACCTCCGGGGCGTGGGCGTCGAGTTGATGGCCAACTCGGACAACGTGCTGCGCGGCGGGCTCACCGGCAAGCACGTCGACGTGGCCGGACTGCTGGCCGTCACCGACTTCCGGGCGGCCGCGCCCGCCGTCCTCGAAGCCCGCCCACTGACCGCCGTCGAGGCCGAATTCCCTTCCCCCGCCGCGGAGTTCCGGCTCTCCCGACTGCACCCGTCGGCCGCCCCCGTCCGGATCGAGCTGCCCACCCCGCAGATCCTGCTCTGCACCGCGGGCAGCGCCCGGCTGCACGCCCCCGGACACCGCGGCCTCGACCTGCCCCGGGGCGCCTCGGCGTACCTGCCCCCGGGCGCCGGCCCGGTCGAGCTGACCGGGCCGGGCGCGGAGCTGTTCCGGGCCACCACCGGCCGCTGGGGCGTGCCCTAGGCGCCCTGACCCGCAGAGTTGTTCACGTGGGGTTGTTCACGC
This sequence comes from Kitasatospora sp. NPDC059088, assembly GCF_042738155.1. Classification (NCBI taxonomy): domain Bacteria; kingdom Bacillati; phylum Actinomycetota; class Actinomycetes; order Kitasatosporales; family Streptomycetaceae; genus Kitasatospora; species Kitasatospora sp. NPDC059088. The sequence goes on from NZ_JBHYGR010000046.1 coordinate 19,951, forward strand.
GGGCAGCGGGTGGCCGAAGAGCAGGTCGTAGCCGTCCGGCAGCTGCTCGACCACCCGGTCGACCAGCTCCCCCGGGACGAGCTCGGCCAGGGTGCTCAGCACCGCCCCGATGTCCCACTGCGCGGTCGCGGTCGTGGCGCCGCCGATCCAGCCCACCACGGCCTCGACGAAGCGCTCGGCCGTCAGCGGCTCGGCGGCGGGCCGGGCGTCCCGGAGCAGCGTCGCGTACGTGGCGGGCAGCGCCCCGGCGAGCTCGCCGCGCTCCGAACCCACCAAGTGCTCACCCAGCAGGCAGAGCACGACCCGGACGGCGTGGTCCGCCTCCGCCTCGCCCCGGTACTCGCCGCGCTCCACGACACGGGCGAGGAAGTCCTCCCAGGAGATGGTCATCGCGTCCTCCTTCCGGTCGGCGGGACCGGGCCGGGTCGGCGGCCGATGGTCCAGGGAGGCTGCTGGTCGGTCGCAGCCCGTCACCGCCGGGGGACGTACCGGTTCCCGTGCTGCTCAGCGTACTGCGCTCCGGACCGGGCCGACCGGCCGCTGCGGGTGGGGCGGCGGTCCCGAACGGAACCCTGACGCCGTGCCCTTGCGGTGCGGAGGAAGCGGTCCGGGAGGGGCCGGACCGACGGATCGACGCCGTTGTCGATCACGCCGCCGGCCCGCGCCGTCACCGGCACGGGAGCCCACGGTCGCCGGGCGGTTCAGTCGCCGGGCGGTTGAGCGGGCGGTTCAGCCCGCCGAGGTACGACACCGCCGACGCGGACCGCGCGGCGAGCCCACCCCGCCACCCAGCCGGGCCGGCGCCCAGCGCACCGGGTCCGACTCCGAGGCCGGGACCGGCGCCTGCACCGACGCCTGCGCCCGGGCCGCCGCAGCGGCACCAGCGGCAGCGGCAGCGGGAAGGCCGCCCGCCCGGCGGTCGCCACGCGCCGTGTCCGGCGCCGGGCCGGCCGCCGAGACCGACATAAACGCCGCCAGAAAGCGCCGCTCGTTCTGGCTGAGTTTGCGCGAACGCCCGGATTCCTGGTCCCGTGCGACCACCACGGTCCGCGCCCGCATAAACGTGAGCGGTTCCCGGCAGACATTCACCTCGACGTGCGCGGAACTCCGCCCGAGGTGTTCCACCGTCAGCCGCACCGACAAAGGCTCGGGGCGGTGGTGCAACTGTTCCAGGTAATCGATCTCGTGCCGGGCGATAATGAATCCGGACGGGAACAGCGATTGCCGGACGGCGGTCGCGTGGTGGCGGAACAGGTCGTAAATCCCCTCCTGGACGTAGCCGACCAGCCGGGCGTTGTTGATGTGCCCGTTCTCGTCGACGTCGCTCCACCGGGTGGGGCAGGACAGCACGTGCACGCCCGGACGCAGGGCGCTCACTGCTCCGTCAGCCCGGCGCCGGCGACGGTGGGGAGCAGCGCCCGCTGCAACCTGGCGTAGTAGCCGGACTGTTCGGCCGCCATCCGGGCCGCGGTCCAGCCCTCCTCGGCCGCCTCCGCGGCGGCCTGCACGACCAGGCTGTCGAGCACCGTGTCGACCGACCGGCAGAGTGCGGCGACCGCCGCGAGCCGTTCGGTCACGTCCGCCGTTCCGGCCGCATTCCGGGCCGGAAATGCCGCCAGCGAGTCGACCGCGAGCTGCAGATCGTCGATGACGTCCGACCGGCTTTCCTCCGGGGAATTCCGCATGCTTTTCTCCAGGACCAATTCGGGCCGTTACGGCCCGGTAGCTGACGTTCGAATACACCCGATCGGTGTCGGCCCCCCGACGGCTTCGACGCTATCCCAGTCGGCGCAGGTCCGCAGATGGTTTTCGGACGCTGAGGGGAAACTGACTTCCATTGGAGTAGTTTGCCGGGGTACACAATATGCCCCATCAGCCGAACGCGGTAAGCAGAACGGGTGGTATCGCCGACCCGCCGACCAAGATCGACTACCGTGCGTCACGGATCTGCTACCAGCCACCCCACCAGCGCGCCTTGTACAGCTGCGTGCCGGTCAACTTCCACGTCCCCTCCGGGCGGTGCAGGCGGATCACCGAGGTGCACCAGTCGCAGGCCGGGGAGTGGTCCGGCACCACCGTGAGCAGCCGCCCGGTGCCGGGCTCGTCACCGATGCTCTTGACGTCCCGCTCCTCGGCCGGATCTGCGGAACGGGCGGGATCGGCGGGATCGGCCAGATGGACGGCGGTGAACCCGTCGGCGGCGGGGTCGTACTGCCAGAGGCCGTTCAGGGTGCTCACCCAGAACCGGCCCGGCGAGCCCAGGACGGGCGCGAGGTCATGACCGCCCTGGTCGGGCAGCGGGGCACTGCGGACCGCCGTCAGGGCGGGCGCGTCCGGGTCCCCGCCGACCCGCAGCCCGGTCAGCTCACCGTCGCCGAGCACCCAGAGCAGGCCGGACCGCTCGTCCCAGTGCACCCCGTGCGCGCCGGAGAGCCGGAACGTCGCATGGGCGGTGGCCCGGGAGCCCTGCGAGGCGGCGTACAGCCGTACCCACCCGCCGGCGCTCGCGGCGACCGCGACGTTGCCGTCCGGGAGCAGCTCGATGCTGTGCGGATTGACGTCCCCGCCGAGGTCCGCCGCCCAGCGGCTGGCGCCGGTGGCGGTGTCGACGACGGCGACGAGCCCGCCGGAGGCCGTGGTCAGCAGGTAGTGCCGGCCCTCCAGGGTCCGGCCCTTCGCCTCGTCCGGGTCGGTCCAGCTCCGCTCGGGGTCCAGGTCGCCGAGGTCGGACGCCCGGTCGGCCGCCCAGGACCACACCACGGGCGGACGGTCGACGCCCTGGTACCCCGTCAGCTCCTCGACCCCCCGCAGCACGAGGACGCGGCGGGACGCCTGGTCCACGGCGACCACCTCCCCGTCCTGCGCGGTGTCCGGTGCGGCGGACGCGGCGCGGGTGACGGACGCGCCATGGGCAACGGACGCGGCACGGGCGGCATACGCGCGGCCCGCGGGCACGCAGAGCAGCAGGGCGAGGCACAGGGCCGGCAGGGTTCTCCTCAGCACGCCCCAACGGTGCGCGGCGCACGGCGCGGCACCCGGCAGACCAGCCGCGCGCCTCGGCCGAACGGCCCGTCAGATTCGCCCGGAGACCAGGTCCGCGACCCGGGCGATCGGCGAGGTGGTGGCCCGTCCGGCCGCCTCCTGCCGGTCGGCGGCGTGGTACGCGGCGTACATCGCCTGCACCCCCAGCCAGCGCAGCGGCTCCGGCTCCCAGCGCCGCACGGTGTGCCCCACCCAGGGCAGCGCGGTGAGTTCGGTGTCCCGCCCCAGCACCAGGTCGCGCAGGGTGCGGCCGGCCAGGTTGGTGGTGGTCACCCCACTGCCGACGTACCCGCCCGCCCAGCCGAGCCCGCTCGCCCGGTCCAGCTCCACCGTCGCGCACCAGTCCCGGGGGACGCCCAGCACCCCGGCCCAGGCGTGGTCGATCCGGGCGTGCGCGGCGGCGGGGAAGAAGTCGTTCAGGATCCGGCGCAGCTGGCGCACCGTCTCCACCTGGGTGCTGCCGTCCGAGTCCGTCCGCGAGCCGAAGCGGTACGGCACGCCCCGCCCGCCGAGGGCGATCCGGTCGTCGGCGGTCCGCTGGGCGTACATGTAGGCATGCGCGAAGTCCCCGAGAACCTCCCGGCCCTGCCAGCCGGCCTCCGCCCAGAACTCCGCGGGCAGCGGCTCGGTGGCCACCATCGCCGAGTTCATCGGCAGCCAGGTCCGCCGCTCGCCGCGCAGCCCGGCGGTGAACCCCTCGGTGGCGCGCAGCACGCGGTCGGCGGTGACGGTGCCGTACGGCGTCACGGCGCGCGGGCGGCGGCCGTCGCCGCCGGGGACGATCCCGGTGACGGGTGTGCCCTCGTACACCTCGACCCCCAACTCCCTTACCACCCGCGCCAGGCCGCGCACGAGCTTGGCCGGCTGGATCCGGGCCCCGTACGGGGACCACGCCCCGCCGAGGATGCCCGCGGCATTGACGCGCCCGCCGGCCTCCTTCGCGGAGAGCTCCTCCACCCGGCCCTCTCCGTAGCCCCGCTCGGTTTCGACGAAGGCCTTCAACCGCTCCAACTGCGGCCCGCTCCGGGCCACTTCGAGCACCCCGCCCCGGACGACGTCCGCCTCGATCCCCTCCGCGGCCGCGGTCTCCACGACCTCGCCGACCGATGCGTCCATCACCCGCTGCATCGCCGCCGCCCGGCCCCGGCCGTACGTCCTGGCGAAGGCCCCGCGGCCGGCGAAGCCGTTGTACAGCCACCCGCCGTTGCGCCCCGAAGCGCCGTAGCCGCAGAAACGGCGCTCCAACAGGGCTACCCGCAGGGCGGGTTCGGCCTTCTTCACGTAGTAGGCCGTCCACAGTCCGGTGTACCCGCCGCCGACGACGCAGACGTCCACGTCCCGGTCTCCCGGCAGGGCAGGGCCCGGCTGCGGAACCCCCTCCGCCGCGTACCAGAACGACACCTCGCCGTTGACCGCTGCCACCGGAACCTCCCACACCGTCGCCGACCTGCCCGGACGCTACTCCGGGCCGCTCACGGGGCAACACCCGCACACTGCCAGGATCGGGCCGCCGGACCAGCCACCCTGTCAGTCCCCCAGCAGGTCCAGCGCCCGGGTCCAGCTGGACGACCCGGGCGTGAACTCCGCGATCCGCACGCCCATCCGCCGCAGCCGCTCCAGGCTCTCCCCGTACGCCGGGTGCGCCGCCTGGGCCGCGCTCAGACAGGGCTGGACGGCGACGGGGATGCCCCAGCCGTAGGACTCGCAGAGGATGCCCAGCGCGAGGGTGTCCGAGATCCCGGCGCTCCACTTGTTGATCGTGTTGAAGGTGGCCGGCGAGACCACCAGCGCGTCCGGGTCGGGCAGCGGACGGGGATCCCCGGGCTTCCGCCAGGCGGACCGGATCGGGAAACCCGTCTGCTCCTCAAGCCCTTCCACGTCGATGAACCCCATCGCCAACGGAGTCGCCACCACCCCGACGGACCACCCCCGCCCCTGCGCGGCGGAGACCAACTCCGGCACACCATTGGCCACTCCGGCCGCACACACCACCACATAGAGCATCGGCATCACCCGCACGCCCCTCTCTTACCTAGCAGCCCACCACCAGATCCGCATGCACGATCTTCCCGCACACCTCCACCGAGGCCCCCCAACGCCCGCCCGTCAGATGGTGGACCAACGCAAGCCCCCGGTGCCCCTCCTCGTCCTCCCCTGCCACCATCAACACGGGCAGAATGCGCGACCCGTCCCGCACCGCCACGCGCACCGTCCGGTCGGTGACCCGGCGAACAGTGACGGTCATCCGCGCCAGGCACCCCGTCTTCACCGCATTGGTCACGAGTTCACTGACGACCACCTCCGCAGCATCGATGAGCTCCGGCAACCCCCACTCCACCAGCTTCCCCCGCACCATGCGACGCGCTTCCCCCGCCGACTCCCCCCGGTACGGCAGCATCACAGTCGCAGGCCTCGGCGCCCGCTCGGTGATCAGAAGTCCACTCATCATCAACAGCCCCTCGGCCATCGGAGTCTCGAACCGAAGCACTGCGAGGCACAGCCCTCAAGCCAGCACTCAAAGCAGCACGTGACCAGTGAACGACAATGCGTTACCTTCAACCAGAGCGGACCAACCGCACTTTCCAGGCGTTACCCAGGCGTCGCAGGTACACGGCTGGGAACGATGGCACTCGTGGAGCTGGGACGGATGAGCAGCAAGCGCAACCTGTTCGCCCGAAGGCGCAGGGAGTTGGGCTACAGTCAGGAACGGCTCGCTGCCGATCTTGGAGTTGCCACTTCCACTGTCACCCGCTGGGAGTGCGGCCATGCCGACCCCCAGCCTCAACAGAGGCCAAAGCTCGCAGCACTCCTCAAGGTCACCACCTCGGAGCTGGACGGTCTCCTGAACCCGCCGCCCAAGTCGCCGGTTCGACAGACGATCCCTTCGTCAATCGACGAAAGTGACGATATGAAGAGACGCGAGGCCCTCGGGCTGATTGCGGCAACAGGGGCTCTGATCACGCTCACCTCTGGCGCCAACACAGCGGCGTCAGCAGCCCCCACCCCATCACCCGATGCTGACAGCCTTATGAACGCCCATCTCTGGCAGGCCTTCTCCTCCGCCCGGAACAAGCAGGCGGTCTATCCACTGGTGCGGCATCAGCTGGGCGTTCTCACGGCCGGGCTCCGCTCAGTCACCTCTGACAGCGGACGCAAGCCACTCTGCGAGTCGGCGGCCGATCTCTACCAACTCGCCGGTGAGATCCTCTTTGACGCCAACCACTACACGGACGCCGCACAGTGCTACACCCTTGCCGCAGCGGCCGCTCGCGAAGCGTCGAAGTATGACCTCTGGGCCTGCGCTCTGACCCGTCACGCCTTCATCGAACTTTCCGAACGCCGCTTTGCCACCGCCGAACCGATCCTCGCCGCCGCATCACGGATCGCCCTGCGAGGGGATGAGCAACTTTCCACTCGCCACTGGATCGCCGTCGTCCAGGCACAGGTGTACGCCGGCGTCGGGCAACTAAAGTCCTGCGAACGAGCACTTGCCGAGGCCGAGCAGGTAGCCGGTCTGAGCGGCCCGATTCAGAACGGGGGCTGGTTGCGGTTCGACGGAACCCGCCTCGCTGAGGAGCGTGGCACCTGCTACCTCGCTCTCGGCCGACCGGACCTTGCCGAAAAGTCCCTACTCAACGCGCTGGAGATCAGTCGCTCTCCGCGACGCCGTGGCGCCGTCCTCGCCGAACTCGCCACACTCAACGCTCACAGCGGCGACATCGAACAGGTCATCCACTTCAGCGAGGCCTCCATGGCCCTGGCCGACGAGACCGGATCCGGTTACATCGCCAAGAAGCTCGACGGACTCAAGCCGCACCTCGCACCTCTGATGCGGGACAGCCGGATCGCAGCGCTTCACGACCACATCTCAGCGCTTCAACCCACCATCTGACGAAAGGAACCCCCATGACCGAGGACGGCCGGATCTTCCGCGAGGCCTGGATCGCCGGGGTGCGCAAGCACTTCCCCGGCGATCCCAAGCCCGGCTACGTCTCCCCCTGGGAGGAGACGCCCGACTGGGAACGGGCTGCCGCAGCCGCCGTGTTCGGCCAGGTCCGCGATTTCATCACCGTCAGCGGCGGGAGCACCTCGAAGCTCACCCGCGAGCAGAAGGGCCGCTTCGTCGCCCTCTGCTGGATCGCCCAGATCCACCACCACATCGCCGCCCCCAAACCCGCCTACACCGCCGACTGGGACGACCTCCCCAAGTGGCAGCAGGAGACCGACGCCGACATCTTCGAGGCCGTCGAACGCCACCTCTGACCCTCCCGCCCGCGCCTGCGAGGCCGCAGGCGCGGGCGCGGGGGCGGGCGCACACCCGCGCCCCGGCGCCCGTGTTGGTGGCGCGGCCCCCGCGGGCGGAG
>NZ_JBHYGR010000046.1:27366-36542 GCF_042738155.1 Kitasatospora sp. NPDC059088
CGGGGCCGCCGGTGCCCGCCGCCTAATCTCGGGGGGCGGTCCACCCCCCCCCCCCCCCCCCGCCCCGGCGGGGGGGGGGCGGGGGGGGGGGGCGCGGGCGCGGGCGCAGACCCGCGCCGCGTCGCCGGAGTTGGTCGCGCGGCCGCCGCGCGAGAAGCGGTCGCCGCGAAGTCGGTCATGGCCGCCCTGACGGACGGTACCTAGCACCACCATCAACTCGGATAGGAGCGCTACTGCCTCCGGCGCGCGCGAACGACATGCTGATGCCGTGCCCGAGGAACGGGCACGGGAGGGAGTCAGGTGTCATGGCGAGCACTCAGCCGACCGGCGTTCATTCGCTCCGTCCGGTCGGCGGGGACGCCGGTTCGGACGCCGGTGCCCGGCGGATCCTTCCGAAGGCCGCGGCCGCTTCGGCGCTCCCCCTGCTGCTTCGCCGGGGGGCCACGGTCCTCACCGCGCTCGGGCTGGCGATGATTCCCTGGCTGGTCTTCCTGCACACCGGACTGCCGGCCACCGCTCGGGCCTCGCACTGGGCCTGGACGTGGACGGGTCTGGACGGCCTTGAGGCGCTCGGCCTGCTCTCCACCGGACTGCTCCTCAGGCGCGGCGACCGCCGGGCCTGCCTGGCCTCCGCCGCGACCTCGGCCCTGCTGCTGGTCGACGCCTGGTTCGACACCATGACGGCCGCCCCGGGTTCGGACTTCACGCAGGCGGCGCTCATGGCGGCCTTCGCCGAGGTGCCGCTGGCGCTGGCCTGCGCGGTTCTCGCGACCCGGACCTTCCCTCGGCCGGGCCGCTGAGCGGAACAGCTCGTGACGTGATCGGCGCGCCTGCGGTCCGGTCCGCAGCGCCGGCGCCGGCGCCGGCGCCGGCGCAAGCCGAGTGCACACAAACACACCTGACTAACCATCAGAACTGCTCTCGATGGCCCTAGTCGGACATTTATGGAGGAATGATGAGGAATTCACGAGCATTGATCGGCGCGGGCGCTGCCGCCGCCGTCGCCACCTGGTGGTTCACCGACTCCGCGCCGTACCCGTACTCCCAGCACTGGCTGCTCGACCTGCCACTGCCGTTCCTGACCTTGAAGCGTCTGGACCACGTGCTGCAGGCCCGGGAGGGCGAGAGGATCCTGGAGATCGGCCCCGGAACCGGCCTGCAGTCGCTGCACGTCGCACCGCAGCTGGGCCCGGACGGGCAGCTGGACATCGTGGACATCCAGCAGGAGATGCTCGACCACGTGGGCCGCCGGGCCAAGGAGCAGGGTGTCGGCACCATCGTGCCGACCTGCGCCGACGCACATGAACTTCCTTTTGCGGACGGCTCGTTCGATGCGGCCTACCTGGTGACGGCGCTGGGCGAGATCCCGGATCCGGCGCGCACGCTGGCCGAGCTGCGCCGGACGTTGAAGCCGTTCGGGCGGTTGGTGGTCGGCGAGTTCTTCGACCGGCACCAGATCCGGCCGTCCTCGCTGATCAGCCTGGCGGAGGGAGCCGGGCTGCGGGTCGCCCGGCTGTACGGTCCGCCGTTCGCGTACTACGCGGTGCTGCGTCCGATCCACGCCTGACGCCACCGTGCGCGCGGCCGCACGGGTGCCCGAGGACCACGACGGGACTGGACGCGCACCAGGGGGCCCGCCCCCGCTCCCGGGGCTCAGTCCCTGGACGCGCCCAGGAAGCGCAGCACGGCGAGCACCCGGCGGTGGTCCGCATCGGCCACCGGCAGGTCGAGTTTGGCGAGGATGTTGTTGATGTGCTTGGCCACCGCGCTCTCACCGACCGTCAGCGCCTCGGCGATGCCGGCATTGGACCGGCCCTCCGCCATCAGGGCCAGCACCTCCCGCTCGCGCGGGGTCAGGGCGGCCAGCGGGTCGCCGCGGCGGAGCAGGAGTTGGGCGACGACCTGGGGGTCCAGCGCCGTCCCCCCTTCGGCCACCCGCCGTACCGCTGCCGCGAAGTCCTGGACATCGGCCACGCGTTGCTTGAGCAGGTAGCCCACTCCGCTCGTGTTGTTCGCCAACAGGTCAGCGGCGTACCGCTCCTCCACGTACTGCGAGAGCAGGACCACCGCCGTGCGCGGCCGGCTGCGGCGGATCGCCGTGGCCGCCCGCACGCCCTCGTCGGTGAAGGTGGGCGGCATCCGGACGTCCACCAGGGCGAGTTCGGGCCGGTGCTCCTCGACGGCGGCCAACAGCGCCTCCGCATCGCCGACTTCGGCGACGACCTGGAAGCCGCCCATCTCCAGTACCTTGACCAGGCCGACCCGCAACAGCACCGAGTCCTCGGCGATCACCGCGCGCACGGCAGCTCCACCGTCACGGTCGTCGGTCCCCCGACGGGGCTGCTGAGCCGGAGGACGCCGTCGACGGAGCCCACCCGCTTGGCCAGCCCGCTCAACCCCGTACCACCGGAGGGGTCGGCGCCGCCCAGCCCGTCGTCGGTGACGTTCAACCGCAGGACCGTCCCGACCCGTCGGACCGTCACCTCGACCCGCGAGGCGCCGGCGTGCTTGGTCACGTTCGCCAGCGCCTCGGAGATCACGAAGTACGCAACCGACTCCACGGCGGGCGCCGCCCGTTCCGGCAGCTCGACCCGCAGGCGCACCGGCAGCGGAACGCGGGCGGCCAGTCCGGACAACGCCGCATCCAGGCCCCGGTCCTCGAGCACCGCCGGATGCAACCCGCGTACCATATCGCCGAGTTCGGCGATCGCCGCCTTCGCCTCCAGGTGCGCTTCCGCCAGCATCGCACGGGTCTCGCCCGGCAGGTCGGGGCTGGTGGCCATGGCCAGTCCCAGGTTGACCGCCAGCGAGACCAGCCGCTGCTGGGTGCCGTCGTGCAGGTCGCGCTCGATCCGGCGGCGCTCGGCATCGACCGCCTCGATCAGATCGGTGCGGCTGGTCGCCAGGTACGCGACCCGCTCCTGGAGCCGATCGGCCCGGCTGGGTCCGAGCAGCGCCGCGGCGGAGCGCGACTCCGCCCGGGCCACCACCCCGGCGAGCCAGGGCAGGAGGGACAGCAGCAGGAGGCCGAGCACGGTGTAGCACGGCATCAGCGTCGCCCAGCCGAACCATACGCGCCGCGCCCCGACCGGCAGCGCCCACACCCAGCCGTACCCGGTGGCGCCCGCCAGACCCACCGCCGCCGCCACCAGCACCAACAGCTCCGCCAGGGCCGCCGGCGGGCCCAGCACCAGGTGGTACCCGACCTGGCGCCAGGCGCGCGGCGAGGCGAGCCACCGCAGGGCCGTGGCGGGCGACCACCGCTGCGGCACGGGCGCCGGGCGACGGATGTCCACCCCGAGCAGCGCCCGGTGCCGGTACCGCTGAACCATCGTCAGCACCGGGACGCCGCTCAGGACCAGGGCGACGGACACCGGGAGCACGAGCGCCCAGTCCCCCGTCCTGGCAATGGTCGCCGCGCTCCAGGCCCACACGGGCACCAGCGCCAGGTGCAGCGGGACACCCGTGGCCAGGAAGCCGGTGTCCCGCCGCGCCCGCCGCGCCAGGCGCCCCAACCGGGGTGGAATCGTCATGGCTCGACGTTAGAGCACCCCGACACGGGCCCGCTATGGATCTTGTATCCGCATCCCTGGTGAACCCAGTACCACCACGCCGGGGCCGGGCCCACTGGACGTCAAGTCCGGTCAGAGGCCGACGGCGTCCGGATAGTGTCGCCGGAACTCACCGAGCACACGCTCGTCGACGGACCTGACCTCCCACAGCGAGCTGTCGAACTCCGTGAGCACCACCACCGGCGCACCGTCGGCCGAGCCGGTCGCCTCGGCGTCGACGAACTGCACGGCCGGGGAGACCAGGGCGAGCAGCGTCGCGGTGTCCATGCCCTCGCCGGCCGAGCGGCGCTCCAGCTCCGCTGTGAGCTCCCAGTGCTCCTCGCACTCGACCCGCCAGCGCAGGGCCTTCCCGAAGTCGCCCAGGTGCCCGAGCAGTTCGGCCAACGTGACGTAGTGCCGACCCCGCCATGCCCGGAAGCTGATCCCCTGCACCCTGCCCGTCCCCCGCCTCGAACCCGTTGCGCCGTTGCACCGTTGCGCCACTGGTCAGGCTACTTGTCCATGGCCTTGACCGCAGCGATGTCCGGGTCGGACAGCTCGGCGGTCCCACCCAGGACACCCCGGCGGGGAGAGGCCTCCGAAGCCGTTGTTCACCGGCTGAACCCGCGGGCATCGTCGGCCTGTGTTTTCGTACATACGGAGTATGCATCGCCGTACGCGTCAGGCCCTGCCCGACGCACCACCGCAGCACCATGTCATGCACGCCCAGAAAGGCCCCCTGGTCCATGCCCGCAGCAAACCGCTCCCTCGGCGGCTCGAAGCGCCTGACGGCGCTCCTGCTCTCACTCGTCGCCCTGTTCTCCGTGGCCCAGTTCAAGGCCGCCCCGACCGCCAAGGCCGACACCAGCAACTACTGGTCGGTCGTCACCTGGGACATCACCGGACTCGCCGCTGGGGGCAGCCGTCCCGCGGCGAGCTACCGGAGCATGATCAGGCAGCTCAGGGAGCTCTCCGGAACCAGCATCGCCCCCGCCTGGCACGGACCACCACGGCCACCGGGCGGTACATCGAGATCAGCGTGAACGACTACAGCGACCCGATCGACACGCACCGGCTCTCGCTCTACCTGCGCCTCGACAACCTGTACCTCGACGGCTTCACCGCCTCGGGGCGGAACTGGCGGTTCAGCGACGCTCCGACGTACCTCAGCACCCGGTTCGCCGCCGCCTACCCGCGGGACGGCCTCCTCGAGAACCTCCGGTACTCCTCCCACTACTCCGACCTCGCCAGCCCCGAGGCCCGCGGTGCCCAGCGCTACAGCGGAGCGGCCTTCTACGGCTTCCTCAGCACGCTCTTCGGGGTCTCCGAAGGCTCCCGGGACCAAGCCCGCGCCCCACTCGCCGCCATGATCGGAGCGACCTCCGAGGCGGCCCGTTTCGGTTGGATCGAGAACCGCATCGCCGCCTCGATCGAGACCGGCGGACAGCAGGACGGCGCCCAGCGCTACGACAACCTGGGCCCCTTCGGAGCCGGCCTGGAGAACAGCTGGGACGAGCTGTCGCGCCTCGTCTACCGGGAGCAGAACGGTGACTCCCAGCGCCCCACCGTCAGGATCGACGGCCGTAACTACAGCAGCATCAGCGACATCGTCAACGGGATCGGCACCGGAACGCCGAGGATCGCTCCCTTCCTGACCCACGGAACCGCCCACTGACGGCATCCCCACCTGCCCGGAGAACCGCCAAGGCCGACACCGAGAGCACTCGGTGGCGGCCGTGGCCCGGTATCAGCCCTGCGCGGAACGCGGGTCGCACCACCCGCCTCAGGACGGCATCCGCACCGGGGCGATCACCGAGGGCGGGGAGCAGTGCGGGGAGGTGCGGCAGACGGTGAGCGGACGGGGGTTGGCACCGTCCAGGACCTGGACGGACCACAGCACGGGGTAGCTGCCGCCGCAGATGCCGCAGGTCGGGGGCGGCGGCGGGGTGAAGCCCTCGGGCGGCGGGCCGAAGCCGGGCGGCGCGGCGGGCGGGGCAACGGGCGGCTCCGTGGGCGGCGCCGGCATCGGCGGCACGGCCGGGCGCGGCGGCGCCACCGGTGGCGGGGGCGCGACCGGCGGCACCGGCGGCACCGGAGGCGGCGCCGCGCCCCACACCGCCAGCCCCGCCACCAGCGCCTCGAAGTCGTACCCGCACTCGCCGCAGCTGATCAGCGCCCCCTCCGTACGCATGTCCCCGCAGCCCGGGCAGAAGGTCACCGGGTGTTCGTCGGCCGCCGTGCTCTCGCAGCGCGAGCAGATGAAGTCGGGCTCGACCTTGCCCTGTTGGAGGAACGCCCCGATCATCGCGAAGGGGTTGATCTCACCGTTCTTGCCGTGGCCGGCCCGGACGACGGTGGTGATGAGCTTGAGCCGCCTCCGCCGTTCCCGCATCCGCTGGAGGTCCAGGTTCACCACCTTGGTCTGCCGGCAGTCCCGGCAGGTGCACAGGGTGCGGACCGGCAGCTGGGAGCGGATGCCGAACTGGCGGTACAGGAACTCGAAGACGGGGCGCTGTTCGCTGCCGATCCGCACGTCCACCACACCGAACCCGACCGCCGCCAGGCAGCCCTCCACCTCGGCGGCCAACCGGGCCACTCCGGCGCCGAGTTGTTCCGGTACGCCGTCCGGCCGGCTGCTCATCATCACCGGTATCGCCAGCAGGGCGGCCAGGGCGGAGTGGTCCAGGCCGAGTGCGCCCGCACGGGAGTGGAAGACGGCGCCCTGCACCCCGCTCCAGAGCGAGGGCCCGGTGCGCCGGGGGGCGCCGGAGAGCCGGTCGTTGATCATGGCGGTGACACCGCCGACCACCCGTTGCCCGGTCTGGTGGTGCCGGGCCAGCGTCTCGGCCTGGGGTGCGCTGGTCCACCAGCGGGGCTGCGGGAAGTCCGTCGCCGCCTCGGAGTCGAGGGCGGTCAGCGCCCGGTCGAGGGCGAACAGCGCGTTCTGGTACGCCGTCACGTACGGGGACTGCACACCGAGGGCGACCACCGAGACGGCCCGGTCGGTGAGGTGCACCGCAACCGTGGTGCCGTTCCCGTCGGCCGCGGCAGCAGCGGCGAACTGGAGCCGCGCCGCGAGCGGGACTTCGTCGGGCAGCAGCATGGCGGAGCGCACGACCGAGCCGCGCCGGGCCTCCACCACGGTGGCCTGCTCCGAGGTGACCTGGAAGCCGAGCGAGCGCAGCGCGTCGACGGCGGCGATCCGGACGCGTCCGGCGTCGGCGCGGACGCGGCGCTCGGCGTCGAGGGTGATCGAGGCCAAGACTCCTCCGCAGGAATGGACTTCGGGGCGGAACGACCGCACGACGGACCGGGATTCTAGTCACCGACGGCAGCACCCCGCAGGACGAATCATCGGATCCGGGCACCCGCCCCGACCAGCTCCACCACCGCGTCCGCACACCCCCAGCTCAGCGTCACGCCCGCGCCGCCGTGCCCGTAGTTGTGCACGATCCGGAGCCCGGCCGCCGCCTCCCCGCCCACCGCTTCCCCATCGGCCGACTCCTCGACCGCCAGCCGCACCCCGCCCCTGCGGTCGGGCCGCAGGCCGACCGGGCAGCCGATGAGTTCGGCTCCGCGCAGCTCGGGGACGTGCACCGCGCACCGGGCCAGGATCGCCTCGGCCGCCGCCCGGTCGCCGCGGAGGTCCCAGCTGCCCTCCTCGAAGGTGCCGCCGAGGACGACGTCCCGGCTGCGCGGGTGGACGTAGGTGTACCCGGCCGGTTCGTCCTGGATCCGCAGCGAGGCCCGCAGACCGGGGTTGCGCACCAGGGCGAGCTGTCCCCGCACCGGCCGCACCGCGTCGTCGCCGCACAGCAGCCGGGCGCCGAGGCCGGCCGCGTTGACCACCACGGGCGCCCAGGCGCCGGCCTGCCGAAGGGTGTCGAGCCGCCGGTGGAGCACCTTGCCGCCGCCCTCGCGGAAGCGGCCGAGCAGCCAGGGCAGGTAGCGCGGCATCTCGACCGTGGGGGCGGTGAACCGCCAGCCGTCCGCGTAGGCCGGGGCGAGGTCGGCCGGCTCCAGTCGGCGCAGGTCGGGGACGCCGGCGCCCCACCAGGGGGTGCCGCCGTCCTGACGCCGGAGCGCGGGCATCCAGGTGTCGCGCAGGACGACGCCGGGCACGCCGGCCCGGGCCTGCCGGGCGAGTTCGGCGTAGGTGGCGGCCGACCAGGCGGCCACCTGCCCGCCCGCCTCCACACCCACCGGGTACCAGACGGCGGCGGCCACGGCCGAGACCGTGGACAGCAGCCCGTCCGCCGTCACCACCCCGACCCGCAGGCCCCGCTCCTGGAGACGCAGGGCCGTGGTGAGCCCGATGATCCCGCTGCCGATCACGACCACGTCCAGGCCCACGCCCAGGTCCGGATCCGCATCCGCATCCGCATCCGCATCCGCATCCACGCCCGTACCAACACCCGTAGCAACACCCGTAGCAACGCCCACACCCACGGTGATCCCCTCCCACCGACTCCCCGCCGGCCGATCCGGCCGATCCGGCCGCGGCGTCCGGACTCCAGGAAAGCGGGGCGGGCGGCGAGGCGTCCAAGACCGGTTGCGTCCTCCGGCGATAAGGCGCCCTTATCGCCGCCGGTGGGCGGTGCGCGGGCCCGGCGCCGGTCCACCGCGGCGGGCCTATCATCGCCCGGTGGACCTCCGTCGCATGCGTTACTTCGCGGTCCTGGCCGAGGAGTTGAACTTCACCCGGGCCGCCCGCCGACTGCGGGTGGCCCAGCCCGCACTGAGCCAGCAGATCAAGGCGCTGGAGCGGCAGCTCGGCGTGCAGCTGGTCGAACGCACCAGCAGGGGATGCACGTTGACCCCGATCGGCGGCGCGGTCGCCGAGGAGGCCCGGCAGCTGCTGCACCGGGTGGCCGAGGCCGACCGGCGGATCGCGGCGGTGGCCCGGGGGCAGCAGGGCAGCCTGAGGGTGGCGTACACCCGCTCGGCCCGCGGCGGCGTCTCGGACACCCTGATGGGCGAGTTCCGCAGTCGCTACCCCCGGGTGGACGTCGCCCTGCAGACCGGCTGGACCGCCCTCAACGTCGACGAGCTGCTCGCCGGGCGGCTGGACGCGGCCTTCGTCCGTCCGCCGCTGGACGTCCCCGAGCTGGCCTGCCGGGTCATCGCCGAGGAGGAACTGCTGCTCGCGGTGCCGAGCGGCCACCCGCTCGCCCGGGGCCGCGGCCGGCTCGACCGGGGCGCGATCCGGGACGAGCCGGTGGTGCTGTGGCCGCGCGACAACGGGCCCGGGATGCACGCGTCGATCACCGGCCAGCTCTGGCCCGACCGGCCGCCCCGGATCGTCCGCGAGGAGCCGGACGACGAGCAGCTGCTGCTCGCGGTGGCGGCGGGCCACGGCATCGCGCCGATCCCGGAGGGCCGGGCCCGAGTCTTCCGGATCCCCGGTGTCAGCCTGCGCCGCCTGGCCCGCCCGGCGCCGACGGTCTCACTGGGCCTGGCCCACAACCCCCGGACGGCCTCCCCGGCGGTCCAGCTGCTGCTCGCCATGGCCCCACGGCTCGGCGCCACAGCGGCTTCCCCGCCTGGCAGTTGAGACCGCCGGGGCCCCCCCCCGTCGCCCGCGCCCGAGCCCGGGGGGCCGCGCGCGGGGGGGCGGGGGGGGGC
>NZ_JBHYGR010000046.1:36552-55764 GCF_042738155.1 Kitasatospora sp. NPDC059088
CGCGCGGCCCCCCCGCGGGCTCCTCCCCCCCCCCCGCCCCACCGCCTCCCCCGCCGCCCGGCCGCGGGGGCCCGCCGCCGCGGCGGCCGAGGTGGGCCCGGCGGGGTGGGCGGCCGTCAGCCGATGGTCGAGCCGGTGACGGGCTCGGACAGCTCGACGGTCCTGCCGTTCAGCCCGGCCTTGACGAACTGCCAGGTGAGGCCGCTGATCACGCCCTTGTCGAGCGGGGCCAGCTTGGCGAAGGCGGGCTGGCTGAGGTCGATGTGGGTGGAGTCGCAGGACGGACACTGGTCCTTCACCGGGACGGTGATGGTCTTGCCCTGGTACGTGACCTTGACCGAGATGCCCTTGCACACCGGGTCGTTGTTGGGGTTCGCGGTGGTCCACCAGGTGTGCGAGACGGCGACCAGCATCTGGTTGGAGGCGTTGATCTGGGTGCCGCAGGCGCCGTAGCCCGCGTCGGTGTAGTACGTGGCCTTGCCGGTCATCGGCTTGTTGATCGGTATCGCGGCGCTGGCGGAGCCGGCCGTCAGGGCGATGAGGGCGGCGGCGGCGAGCGGGGCGCCCGCGAGGATCCTGAGGTTCTTGCCGATGGCGCGCATGGTTCGTTCCCTCCGGTTCGACGATCCCGGGAAAGGTCATGGGCATGACAGCCAGAAGTCACCGAGGCCACAGTGCAGTTCGGCGAACGATCCGACGATCCGATGCCCACCCGGTGAAAGGAACGTATGCGCCCGTCCTCGGCATGGTCCAGACCTCCCCGGTGTTGCCATGAACACAAGGCAAGGATCTTTACCAATGCGGCCGAAGGGGCGAAGATGCGTGACCGCCTCACCACACAGGGTGTTGACAGGCCGTCACGACCGCCCGCCCCGGAGGCCCGCCCCATGCGCACCGCCCTCGCCGCCCTGCTCCTCGGCGCCGCCCTGAGCCCGGCCCTCGCCGCACCGGCCCTCGCCGCACCGGCCCTCGCCGCCCCCTCGCCCGCCGCCGCACCCGCGACCCGCGAGGTGAACCAGGGCTACAGCATCCCGGTCGGCGGCGTGACCGACCTCGGCGCACTGCCCGTACTCGGCAGCCTCGGACTGGACTTCGCCCACCTGCTTGGACAGTGACGGGCAGTCACCACCGCCCCGCACCCGGGCAGCACCCGACCCCGACAGCCGCACTCCCGCCATCGGACCGCCACCCCGCCGCCCGGTCACCCTGCTGCCCGGCACCCCCGAACTGGAACGCTACCGCTCCTCCCGGCTGATCTCCCTCCGCTCCTTCACCGCCGTACGACCCGGAGACGATCGCCCGGGCCCTGCGCGAGGCGGCGGCCGCCTTCGAGTGACCGCCGCCCCCCAGTGACGGCGTTCCAATGACCGCCGCCGGGCGGGCGGCCCCGGTCCGGGCTCCCGCCGCTGCGCGAGCGGCCCCGATTTGCCGAAGATCACGGACCGGGCCCGCCCGCCCGCGTTAGGCTCGCTCCGCGCGGCCCGCCGCCCGCGCTCGCCGACCCAGGGGGGAACGCATGATCGGGGACCTGCTGCCGGACGTCGTGGTGACCGAGGTGGCCTACGACGACCCGCCCGAGGCCCGGCTGGAGCCCGCCGAGGAGGCCGCCGTCGCCCGCGCCGTGGACAAGCGCCGCCGCGAGTTCACCACCGTCCGCCACTGCGCCCGCACCGCGCTGGCCCGCCTCGGCGTCCCGTACCGCCCGCTCGTCCCGGGCCTGCGCGGGGCGCCGAGCTGGCCGGACGGCGTGATCGGCAGCCTCACCCACTGCGACGGCTTCCGCGCGGCCGCCGTCACCCGGGCCGGCACCCTGGCCTCCGTGGGCATCGACGCCGAGCCCGCACTGCCGCTCCCCGAGGGCGTGCTGGACTCCGTCGCCCTGCCGGTCGAGCAGGAACGGCTGGCGAAGCTCGCCGCCGAACACCCGGACACGCCGTGGGACCGCATCCTGTTCAGCGCCAAGGAGTCGGTCTACAAGGCCTGGTTCCCGCTCACCCGGCTGTGGCTGGACTTCCACGAGGCCGAGCTCGACCTCTCCCCCGACGGCACCTTCACCGCCCGGCTGCTGGTCCCCGGCCCGGTGGTCGGCGGCCGCCGCCTGGACGGCTTCGAGGGCCGCTGGGCGGTGCGCGACGGCCTGCTCGCCACCGCGATCGCCGTCCACCCGTAACCGGCCGCCACCCGGCGGTTCGCCGCCCGGGCATATCCTCGTCCCCGTGACGGTGACCTATGTGCTCGACGGCGGGAAGATCGGCAACCTGGAGGACTTCTGGGCGGAGGTCGGTCGGAAGATCGGCGCCGACGGCTACTTCGGCCGCAACCTGGACGCCTTCGCCGACTGCCTCAGCGGCGGCTTCGGCACGCCGGACGACGACGACTACGTCATCGAGTGGCGCGACCACGAGGCCTCCCGCCGCGCCCTCGGCTACCCGGAGACGGTCCGCCAGCTGGAGCGGCAGCTCCCCCGGGTCCACCCCACCAACCGCGAACGGGTCGCGGCCGAGCTGGCCGCCGCCCGGGCGGGCAAGGGCCCGACGGTCTTCGACTGGCTGGTCGACATCATCGAGGAGCGGCACCCGGGCGGCCTCCGCCTGGCCTGACCCTCGGGCTCACAGCACGTCGGACAACCGGACGAACCGCCGCCCCGCCGCCAGCAGCCCCGGCAGCGCCGCCGCCACCCCGCGGGCGGTGCCGTGACCGGGCTGGTTCATGTGCCCGATGACGATCGCCCCCGGCGGCGCCGACGCCACCTCCTGCCGCACCTCGGCGGCCGGGAGGGTCGCCCCGCCGTCCGCGTTCACGGTGAACCCGGCGATCCGTTCGCCCAGGTCGGCGACCACCCGGACGGCGACGTCGTCGTAGTACGCGGTGCCGGAGCGGAAGAACCGCGGCGGGTGCCCGAGCAGCTCGGTCAGCTTGTGGGCGTTGCCCGCCACCTCGTCGTACACCTCGCCGACCCCGCCCGTGCCGGCGATCCCCTCGGCCGAACGACCGGTCACGGAGAGCGGGCGGTGCACGGTGCCGTGGTTGCCGATCTCGAACAGCGGGTCGGCGGCGAGCTGTTCGAAGGTGCGCGGATTGGCGTTGATCCAGCGGGCGTTCAGGAACAGCGTGGCCGGGACCTCGTGGGCGCGCAGGAAGTCGATCAGCTCGGCGTCGTAGCGGCTCCCGCCGGGCCCCCCGCAGGCGTCGAAGGTGAGCGCCGTGGCCTGCTGACCCTCCGGCAGCCCGGTGACCACCCCGGGGAGGTCCAGGCCCCAGGCGGTCGGCGCCACGGCCGCGTAGCGCTGGACCAGCTCGGCCCGGCCCGGCTCCCGGGGGGTCGCGGCAGCGGAGGGTGCGGCCGACGCCGTACCCGCGGGACTCCCCGAGGGCGCCGCCGAAGGGCTCGGCGTAGAGGTCGCCGAAGGACTCGGCGAAGAGGTCCCCGCCGGAGTCACCGTCGAGCCGACGGCCGCCCTGCCCCCCTCCGCGCCGCGCCCCGACCCGCACCCCGCCAGCGCACCGCCGCCCACCACCGCCGCCAGCAGCGTCCGCCGACTCAGTGCCACGCCTGCCTCCCGACCGCCCCGTCGTCACCTGCCGTACGAACCACCACATGACTATGAACCGGTCATCCGTCACTCCCCGCAACTCGCCCCGCCCTGGCCGGGCCCCTCTTTCACCGGCCCGCCCCACCCCGGTGGGTCCCGCCTCACCCCGGGTTCACCCCCGGGGGTAGGCGAACGGACGGACCAGCCCACCCCAGCCCGGAGGCCCCGATGCCCGCCGACCCCACACCTCCCGCCGACCCGACACCCCCCGCCCGGCCCGCGCACCCCGCCGCTCCCCCGCACCCCGCCCGCCGCGACCTGCTCCGCACCGGCCTCGCCACCGGCGCCGCCACCGCCCTCGGCCTGGCCGCCACGACCGGTGCCGCGGGCACCGCCTCGGCCGCCCCGAACCGCGACACGAACCAGGACGCGGACCGGACCGACCGCACCCTCACCCTCACCGGCCACCTCCCCACCGGCTGCCCCGACTTCGTCTACCTCCCGCTCGAAGTCCCCGAGGGCGTCCGCGAGATCGCCGTCTCCTACGGCTACGACAAGCCGCCGGTCCCGGCCGGCACCCCCGGCAACTCCTGCGACATCGGCATCTTCGACGAGCGCGGCACCGACCTCGGCGGCGACGGCTTCCGCGGCTGGTCCGGCGGCTTCCGCACCGAGTTCGCGCTCGCCCGCGGCTCCGCCACCCCGGGCTACCTCCCCGGCCCGATCAACCCGGGCACCTGGCACCTCGTCCTGGGCCCGTACCAGGTCGCCCCGCAGGGCCTGGAGTACCACGTCGAGGTGACCCTCCGGTTCGGCGAGCCGGGGCCGGAGTTCACCCCGCACTACCCGCCGGAGCGGGCCCGCGGCCGCGGCCGGGCCTGGTACCGGGGCGACTGCCACCTGCACACCGTGCACTCCGACGGCCGCCGCCTGCCCGAGGAGGTGGCCGCCGGGGCCCGCGCCGCGGGCCTGGACTTCATCGTCTCCACCGACCACAACACCAGCTCCTCGCACGCCGTCTGGGGTCCGCTGGCCGGCCCGGACCTGCTGATCGTGCCCGGCGAGGAGGTCACCACCCGCAACGGCCACTGGCTGGCCCTGGGCCTGGAGGCCGGCCAGTTCGTCGACTGGCGCTACCGCTCGCGCGACGAGGAGTTCCCGCGCTTCGTCCGCCAGGTCCACCGCTCCGGCGGCCTGGTGGTGCCCGCGCACCCGTACTGCCCGTACGTCGCCTGCCAGTGGAAGTTCGGCTACGAGCAGGCCGACGCCGTCGAGGTGTGGAACGGGCCGTGGACCTACGACGACGAGTCGGCCGTCGACACCTGGGACTCCGAGCTCGCGGTGGCCCTGCGGGGCGGCCGCTCCTGGCGGCCCGCGATGGGCAACAGCGACGCCCACAGCGCGCCCCAGGTCATCGGCCTGCCGCACAACGTCGTCCTCGCCGAGGACCTCACCCGCGACGCCGTCCTCGACGGGCTGCGCGCCGGGCGCAGCTGGCTGGCCGAGTCCGCCGCCGTCCGGCTCGACCTCACCGCCACCGGCCACGGCCGCCGGGCGGCCATCGGTGAGGAGCTGACCGTCCCGGCCGACGCCCCGGTGGACGTCCGGCTCGCCGTCTCCGGCGTGCCCGGCGGCACCGTCCGGCTGATCACCGACGAGGGGCAGCTGCACCAGGAGTCGCTGCCCGCCGACGGCTCCGGCACGGTCGTCTGGCGCACCACGGCCTCGCTGGCCGCCTACGTCCGCGCCGAGGTCCGCCACCCGAGGGCGGACGGGACGCCCGGCAAGGGCAACGCGATGGGTCCGGACCTGCCGTGGGGGCCGATGGCGGCCCTCACCAACCCGATCGTGCTGCGCGCCGAGGAGCGCTGAACGGGTCCGGCGACCCGCCCACCGGCCGGGAGGGGGACGACTCGGGGCACCCGTTTGGACTAGGTTGATCCCCGAAACGCATCAGTCGTAGGGACGAGGCGGTCGGCTGTCCGTATCCGGGGCGACCGGCTCCTCCGCACGCCCACCGTCTCGCCCCGGCTGCCCGTCCGTACCCGTCCCGTCCCCGGCCCGCGAAGGGATCAGCAGCTGTGAACCGTACGACCGTAGGTGGGCCGGAGCTCGGGGGCGGCCGGGGCGCCGGAGGCGTCCTCGTCCTCGTCGACCCCGCCGGGGCCGCCGATCCCGCCGGGGCCGCCGGTGGAGCAGGGGGCGGCAGCCCGGTCGCGGGGCTGCTCGTCCAGGAGCTGCGCCCGAGCGTCCACCTGCGGACGGACGACTTCCTCCGGGTCATCCGCAACGGCCAGGTCCCGCCGCAGCTGCCCGGGGCCGACCGGCAGCAGGCCACCGCGCTCGCGGCCACCGCCCAGGCCGCCTTCGCCTACGCCACCGGCGGCTACCAGGTCGTCGTCGAATGCGCCGACGCCCCGGCGGCCCTGGACACCTTCCGCCGCGAGAGCCGCACCACCGGCGCGGCCCTGCACTACGTCGTCCTCACCGGCGCGGCCCCCGCCACCCCGCACGAGCTGGACACCACCGACCTCACGCCGGAGACCACCGCCAAGTCGGTGCTGGCGGCCCTCACCGCCCGCACCCACCTGCTCGGCTGGTAGCCCGCCACCCCGGCCCCAGGCCCCTACGCCCCCAGGGCCTACGCCCCGACCGTGCCGTCGATGGCCTCCCGCAGGAAGTCCGCGTGCCCGTTGTGCCGGGCGTACTCGTGGATCAGGTGCAGCATCACCAGCCGCAGCGACACCTCGGCCCCCCACCGCGCCTGGTAGCCGGTGACGTCCAGCGAGGGCGCCGCCAGCTCGATCCGGCGCGAGTGCTCGACCTCGGCCCGCCAGGCGGCGAAGGCCTCGGCACGGGTGGCCCCGGTCGGGTCGTAGGCCACCTGGTAGTCCCCGTCGGGGGACCAGACCAGCGGGACGTCCTCGCCGTCGATCACCCGGCGGAACCAGGTGCGCTCCACCTCGGCCATGTGCCGCACCAGCCCGAGCAGGCTCAGCTCGGACGGCGGACTGGAGCGCTGCCGCAGCTGTTCGTCGGTCAGGCCCTCGCACTTCATGGCGAGGGTCGCCCGGTGGAAGTCCAGGAACTCGCGCAGCATCTGGCGCTCGCCACCGGTCAACGAGGGTACGGGTCGGTCGTCGGTGCTCATGCGGGGTCGTGCTCCTCGCGCTCTGGCCCTGGGGCGTGTCCGGTGGATCGGGCCGGTCCGGTCGGCCACCGGCGGACTGTAGCGAACCCGCACCCCCCTCGGACACCGGGTTTCCACGCCCCGTCAACCCCGAACCCGCCTCGTCACGTACCGTGTTCGGACCACCACAGGTTTGGGTACGTACCTCGGCGCGCCCGACCGCCGGGCGCCCACGAGCAGGAGACCCGACGGCCCATGGACCACAACCACATCCCCCCGACAGTGCGCCGCACCTACGGTGCCGACGACCTCAGCACCGCGCCGTCCTTCGCGGGCGGATTCATCAACTTCGGTGACTGGCACGGCATCGACCTGACCGCCCCGTCCGCAGAGGACCGGGTGCACAGCCAGGAGCAGCTCTACCGCCGGGTGCTGAACGCCTTCCCGGAGCCACGCGGACAGCTGCGCCTGGCGGAGGTCGGCTGCGGCCGCGGCCTCGGTGCGGCGCTCGCGCTACGGGAGTTCCGCTTCGCCTCCGTCACCGGTGTCGACATCCACCCCGACCAGATCGAACGCGCCCGCGCCGTGAACGCCCGCGCCCTGGCCACCTACCCCGACCGGCTCGCCTACACCCTCGGCTCCGCCGCCCAACTCCCCTTCGCCGACGCCACCCTGGACGGCGTCTACTCCGTCGAGGCCGCCCAGCACTTCCGCGAACTCGGCGGTTTCGCCCGCGAAGCCGCCCGGGTCCTGCGCCCCGGCGGCCGTCTGGTCGTCACCACCTTCTTCGCCGCCCCCGGCCCCGAGATCGCCGAACGCCTCAAGATCCTCCTCGCCAGCTTCGCCGACGGGCTCGACGTCGCCCACACCCTCGACGGCTTCACCGGCGACCTCACCGACGCCGGCTTCACCGACATCGGCACCGAGTCCATCGGCCCCGACGTCTGGCCCGGCCTCGACCGCTACCTCGCCGACACCGTCCCCAACGACCACTGGACCCGCAACTTCCTCCCCGCCTGGCGCCACGGCCTCCTCGACTACCACCTCCTCACCGCCACCCGCACCTGACCCGCCCCCACCGCCCACCAACCCCGGGCCTGCCCGCACCCCCCGCGGACCGGCCCGGGGCAGGACACACCCCACAGCTCCGGGGGCCCCTGCCCCCCAGCGGTCGACAGCGCCCCGGCCGGTCTGCCATTCGGGTGAAAAGCTCCGGGTTGGCCGGGCGCGGATGGACAGCCGGTCCATCGCTGTCAGAATCTCATTTTCCTTGAACTCCATCCGATACACGCGGTGCCGCCCAGGAGCTGGAGCAGAACGTGCGATTCATCCGACCACGCAGCATTCCAGGTCAGGCGACCGGCACAATGGCGGGGCATTTTCCGTGGACGCTGATGTACCACTCCGTGGCGATCGCACGCGACGACCCCTATATGATCACCGTTTCCCCCGCGCGCTTTCGTCGCCAGCTGCGCTGGTTGTCCTCGTGGGGCCTGCGCGGGGTGGCGGTGGAAACCCTGCTGCGCTGCCATCGGGAGGGCACCGCTCGGGGGTTGGTCGGGCTCAGTTTCGACGACGGGTACCGCGACTTCACCGAGGAGGTCATGCCCGCACTGGTGGAGTACGGCTTCACCGCGACGGTCTACGTGGTGGCCGGCCGACTGGGCGGGTACAACGACTGGGACCAACTGGGCCCGCGCAAACCACTGATGACGGCACTCCAGGTCCGTGAGGTCGTCGCCGCCGGACTGGAGATCGGCTCGCACGGACTGACGCACCAGCGCCTGGCGGGCCTCGGCGCCCGGGATCTGGCGGCCCAGGTCACCGGCAGCCGCCGTGCGCTGGAAGACCTCACGGGGCAGGAGGTCGCGGGGTTCTGCTACCCCTACGGCTCGCTCGACGCCGCTGCCGTGGCGGCGGTGGCGGGAGCCGGCTACAGCTACGGGTGCGCGGTCAGCCCCGGAGCCCACGGCGGGCGGTACGCGATTCCCCGTGCCTACATCGGCGACCGGGACGGGCCGCTGCGCATGATCGCCAAGCTGGCGCGCGACCGCTGGCAGCGCTGACAACTCACTGCTGAAAACGCACAGTTGACGGCCCACGGGTGTCCGCGGAGCCGGAGCTCGCGACGCGATCAGGAATCGGCGGTGCCGGGCTCCAGCCGCAGCCAGGACTCGTGCCAGAGCAGTGCGCACTGGCGGTCGCAGCCGTTGGCCACCGGCTCGCCGCCGCAGCGGAGGCCCCGGAGGATGAACCACCGTCCTCCGGCGGGCCGTTGCCACCACGCGAGCGACCGGTGGCGCAGCTCGAAGGCTCCGTGGCGGGTGCCGACGTGGCGTTCCATGCCGGGCTGGAAGGGCACGCCGTCCAGGCGGCCGTCGGCCCCGAGGGTCGCGCTGATCTCCGCGAGACTCCGCACGGTGGCCCATCGCGTGGCCGGCCGGGCGGGCGGGAGCGGCGCGGAGGCCGGCTCCAGCCATGCGTCGCGGAACAGCAGGGCGCAGTCCAGTCCGCAGCCCTGGGTGCCGTCGGCGCCGTGACAGGTGGCGCCGGCCAGGGTGACGGTGTCCGCCAGGCTCCGCATGCGGTAGTGGTCGTCCACCATGCGCCGCACGACGCGCTCGACGCGGTGGACCCCACCGCAGAAGGACCATTGGCTACGGGTGAACCAGAGCCCTCGATGCCGGTCCTCGGCGTCGAGGGTGGCACGCACCGCCGCCTCGTCCTTCACCCGGACCCAGTCCCCCACGGAGAAGCGGGAGGGCCGGCCGGGTGCGGGAAGACCGCTCCGGCTCTCGCGCAGGTCCTCGAAGGCGAGCCGGGCGCGGCGGACGACACCGAGCGGGGGGAGGTCGCACAGGGGGAGGTTCTTGTACTGGCACCGCTCCGCCGCCGTTCCGCAGCGCATCCCCGCGGCGCCGTCGAACCATGATGTCTCTGCGGTCATCTGCGCTTTCCCGTCGGGTCGGAAATATTGACACAGGGTAGCGCGACGCGGCCTTTCCGGACGGACTCACCGAGCCTGCCCGAGGGCATTCCCAGCAAATGATACTAGTCATATCGACGATATCCCCGAGAATGTCTTCCTCACCCTCAGAACCCTTTGTCCAAGGCGCCCGATGCGTCCGAGGCGATCGTGAGGCCGGCCGTACTCCGGGTGTCGAATGCGCGCGGGGAGCGATCGGATCCGCCGTTCCTCTAAGGTCGCGGCATGTCGACTCCGACTTTCTCCACACGCGGCCTGGTGCTGACGGTGTCGGCGCTCGGGGTACTCGCGGGAACGGATTTGCTCAGCAGGTCGGCGCATTCCGCCGCCCTCGCGATTTTCGCGCCCGCCCTGGAGTCATCGGTGCTCCAGGCCGTCCCGTGGGCGGCCTTCGTCCTCCATCTGGCATCGATCGCCGTGCGGACGGTGCTGGAGCCGCGGCGGGACCTCGCCGCCGGTTGCGGACGGCTGCTCACGGGCACGGCGGTCAGCTGCCTGGCGGCCGTCGCGGTCCTCGGGGGCGTCGCCCGGCTGCGCAGGGCACGCCGCCGGGCACCGGGGCCGACGGTGGGTCCGGTTCGGCGCGGGGTGCTCCGACCGCCCGGCCGGGTGGGGGACCTGGCCGTGACGGTTCGGCGGGTGTCGACGGCCGAGCCCGGCCAGGACCGGGGCGTGCTGTGCGAGGTGCTGGAGACGCCGTTCGGGGTCCGGATGGTGATGGGCGATGTCCGGGGTGGCGGCCGGCCGGCGGCGGTGCGGGTGATCGCCAGGGTGGCCGGGGAGATCCGGGAGGCCGCACAGTACGAGCCGTCCCTGGCCGGGGTGGCGGCCAGGGCGGAGTCGTGCGTGTCCGGGGCGGTGGCGGCCGGTGTGCTCGTGACGGCCGTGTTCGCGGAGTTCTCCGGCGCGGCGGAGGTGCTGCTCCTGTCGTACGGGCATGCGCCGTTGCCGCTGGTCGCCCACGACGACGGCGTGCGGACCGTGGCGTGCGAGCCGGGCCCGCCCGTGGGCCTGGCCGAACTGACCCTGGGCGAGCCGCTCTTGCGTCAGGAGCCCTTCGTCCTGGGGCAGACCCTGGTGGTGTGCTCCGACGGTGTCGCCGAGGCCCGGGGATGCGGGGGCGCGGGCCCCCGCTCGCGGAACGCCTGGCGCGACTCACCGGAACAGGCGGGTGGCGGGCGGGCGGGACGGAGGAGCGCGCGGACCTGCTGTGTGCGGATCTGACGGCCTTCACCGGGAGGGAGTCGGACGGTGCCGCCGTGGTCCTCCTGGTGGAACGGGTACGGTCCGCCGACGGGTAGCCGCGTCGACGGGCCGCCGGCTCGTCAGCCCTGGAGGCGGGCCGCCGTGTCGCGGATGTCGGGGAGTCGCTGGTACAGGGCGTCACCGGGGCATTCGGTGGCGAAGCCGTCGCGGTGGCCGGAGATGGAGGCGAAGTCGACGACGGTGCCCTTGGGGTAGAGGCTGCCGTCCGAGCCGGAGGTGAGCTGGGCCGATCCGTCGGCCTTCCACCCGCCGAGGTCGAGCTTCCAGGCGGCGATCTTGGCAATGCCGTCCTGCAGTTCCTGCGGCGGATCGTCCTTGCTGAACGTCCCGATGGCAGCAATGCCGGAGGAGTTGGTGTTGAAGCCGAGGGTGTGGGCACCGAGCACGGGCTGGTTGACGCCGCCGGCCCGGCCCTCGTAGATGGTGCCGCAGCGGTCGACCAGGAAGTTGTAGCCGATGTCCCGCCACTTGTTGGTCTGCACGTGGAACAGGTAGATGCCCCTGATCACCTTGGGCGCGTCGGAGCAGGCGTAGTCGGTGGCGGTGTCGGTGTGGTGGACGAAGGCCACCCGGGCCGAGCCGGTGTACACGAAGCCCGCTTCGCGGATGGACTCGTCCGCACCCCAGCCCTTCCGGGTGACGATGCCGGGGCGCGGAGCCGTGGGGGCCTCGGGCCCGGCCGCGTGTTCGGTGAGGGGCTGGTCATCGGCGGCCGCGGCTCCCTGGCCGGGGTCGACCAGGTCGACCCGCAGTCCGCGCGGGAGACCGGCCGGACCGGGGTGCACGTCGACCGCGACGCCGTTGCTGTGTCCGACCCACAGCGGGGCGGTGGAACCGCGCTGGGCGGAGTCGGGCCCGTCGGCACCGGTCTCCAAGGTGTGCCAGTCACCCCAGCGGCCGGTGGCGGCATCGCGGGTGCGGACTCGTACGGAGCCGCCGGCCAGGGCGGTCGGGGGGCCGTCCCAGACCACGCCGAGGAGGTCGAACGCGCGGGTGGCCCGGGGCGCGACGGCTCCGCCGGAGGTGAGGGCCACCGAGGTGACCGAGCCGCCTCCGGCGGAGGTACGCGGCGCCGGGTCGACCGAGCTGTCCGTAGCGACGGCCGGGGGCTGGAAGAGCAGGGTGGCGGTGCAGCCGGCGAGGACTGCTGCCGGGATTGAGATCCTCATGTAAGGGATGTTCAGGGCAAATCACGATCCCCGCATGTCACCGTCGGGGCCCGTGCGGTCACGGTGGGCATCCGTGGCCGGGACGGCGACGGGGCGCCGGCGCGGGCGGTGGTGCGCGGAGCGCGGGCGGCAGTCCCCCGTTCTCAGCAATTCATTGGGCCAGGCCGGTTAACTCGCGGCGGCGCATTTCGCCTCCCGATGGTAGAAGCGCGTATTCAGAAGATCCGTTTTGCGGATCATCCAGGAGCGTCATGCGAACTCGAATCACCACCCTGGTCCTGTCGGGCCTGACGTCGTCCGCCCTCCTCTGGGGCGCCGGCGGTGTGGCCCACGCCTCCCCCGCCATCGACCACAGCGTGACCGTCGACTCGTCGCAGGCCCAGGGCGAATGGGTCGACAGCATGCTGCGGCTCGCCCAGGAGAGCGGTGTCCCATCGGACGGCACCTGGAGCAGCGGGAGTAACGGCGACCTCCAGTCGATGCAGGTCGTCCGCCCGGCCCACCGCGCCGACGCCGGCGAAGGCACCGAGCCCGAGGGCATCGCCCCCGAGGGGATCACGCCCGAGGGACTCGTGCTCGACGGCCAGGCGCCGGGTTCGGCGCAACCGGACGACTCGACCAGGCCCGGCGCGCAGGGCCAGCCGATGGAAAAGGCCCCGGATTCGGCCCTGTCCGAAGGCGCCTGGGACAACGGCGGCAAGCCCTGCGACCAGGCCCCCGGCCACGAGACCCACGGCCACGTTCCCGGCCCCGGCGGCTCCGACTGCATCTGCGTGCCCGAGACTCCCGGCGCTCCCCCGCACGGCGAGCACGGCGAGCACGGCGAGCACGGCGAGCACGGCGAGCACGGGGAACACGGCGAGCACGGGGAACACGGCGAGCACGGCGAGCACGGCGAGCACGGCGAGCACGGCGAGCACGGCGAGCACGGCGAGCACGGCGAGCACGGGGAACACGGCAGCTCGGAGCAGAACCAGGGCCAGAACGGCCAGCAGAACCAGGGTCAGGGCCAGGACCAGAACCAAGGCCAGAACCAGGGCCAGGGTCAGGACCAGAACGCCCAGCAGAACCAGGGCCAGGACCAGCACGTCGCCGTGACCGTCGTCGTGCAGAACACCGTGGCCAACAATCTGAACAACAGCGCCAACAACAGCGCCACCAGCAATTCGAACAACTCCGCGCACAACAGTGCCCAGAACTCCGCGCTCAACAACCAGTCGGCCTCGCAGGCCAACAACCTCTCCAACCACCAGAGCCAGGCCAACCAGCAGTCCGCGTACAACCTGAACAAGATCAAGCTCGTCGCCAAGGAGGTGCCGTCGCACCCGCACACGCCGGCCCACCACGGCGGCGGCGAGCAGCACCACTACAACCACCACCACGGCGAGCTGGCCCAGACCGGCGCCCCGAAGACCCCGGTCCTCCTCGGCCTCTCCGCCGCGTTCCTCGCCGCCGGCGTGGGGGCCCTGCGGCTCAGCCGACGCCGTTCCTGATCGGACCCGTACGCGGGGAGGATCGACCACCCGGCACTTCGTCCATGAACAGGCCTCCGCCAGGCAGTTGACCTGGCGGAGGCCTCTTCGTGTTCGGTCCGGAGTCCGGAGCCGTCCCGCCGTCCACTCTCACCCGATCCGGGCGGTTCCGGCGGTTCTGCACCGCGAAATCTCAGCGAATGGTCCAGACCTCTCTTGGCGGCCCGGCCGGGGCACCTCATCATGGCGGCACATCGTGCCACCCGGCGGCCGGAAGCTCACACCCGCGCGCCGTGCACGCCCCCCACCCCACCCGAGGTCACCCCCATGCGGCTCAAAGCCCTTCTCCTCGTCGGAAGACCGGTCTGCCTGCCACTGGTCTCCGCGCTCGCCCTGCTGCTCCCCACGGCGTCCACTGCCGCCGCTGATCCCGTCCCGGTGAACGCGGCGCCCGCCGTCGTCCCCGCCGTTCAGCAATGGACGGGCGGCAAGGGGCGGGTGGTGCTGGCCGACCACCCCCGGGTCGCCACCCCCGTCGACTCCTCCCCCGAACTTCGCCACCTGGTAGGGCAATTCACCGGTGAAGCGGCTGAGATGACGAACCATCAGATCGATCCCGTGGTGGATGCCGGCGGTGACGGTGACATCGTCATCCAGGTCGACCCGGACGCGGACTTCGGGGCGGCCCTGCCCCGACTCAGGGCCGAGGCCTACCGGATCGACACCGACCGCGGACTGGTCACCGTCACCGGGGCGGCGCAGCAGGGCGCCGTCGAGGGCACCCGGACCCTGCTCCAGCTGCTCGCCGGCTCCGCGGACCACCGCAGCCTCCCGGTCGGATCCGTCGTGGACTACCCGAACTACGCCCTGCGCGGGCTGATGCTCGACGTCGGACGGCGCTACTTCACCCCCGAGTTCATCCGCTCGTACATCCAGTGGATGGGCTACCAGAAGCTCAACACGCTCCAACTCCACCTGAACGACAACGAGATATCCCCGGCGAACTGGTCGACCGCGCAGGCGGCGTTCCGCCTCAGGAGCGACAACCCCGCCTTCGCCGGACTGGCCGCCGCCGACGGCTCCTACACCAAGGCGGACTGGGACTCCTTCGAGGACACCGCGGCCGCGGTCGGCGTCACCATCATCCCGGAGATCGATGCACCGGCCCACGCCCGGGCGTTCACCAGGTTCAAACCGGGGATCGGTCTGAACAAGGGCGACTCCGACGAGTTGGACCTCTCGAAGCCCGCCGCCACCGACTTCATGAAGTCCGTCTACGCCGAGTTCACCCCGTGGTTCCGGGGCCCGACCGTCGGCATCGGCGCCGACGAGTACAAGGGCCCGGCCGCCGACTTCAAGGGGTACGTCAACACCATCGCCCCCTACGTCCGGAGCCTGGGCAAGCAGGTCACCATGTGGGGCAGTCAGAAGGGGATCTCCGGCGGCGGCGCCGGCTACGACAAGGACATCACCGTCGACAGCTGGAACAACGGCTGGTACGGCCCCCAGCAGGCCATCGCCGACGGCTACCCCAAGGTCATCAACTCCAACGACAACTGGCTGTACGTCGTGCCGTTCGCGAACTACTACCACGGCCAGGGTCTGGACGGGAAGGCGATCTTCGACAGCTGGCAGCCCAACGTCTTCTCCGACGGCCAGAGCCTGGCCGAGCAGGACCCCCACCTGCTCGGCGCGATGCCAGCCGTCTGGAACGACCTGGTGCACGAGGACTACACGGAACTCCAGGTGCACGGCCTGCTCGAGAAGAGCCTGCCCGCCCTCGCCCAGAAGATGTGGTCCGGCACCAGGGCCGGTACCGACTACCAGGCGTTCCTGGACACCGTCCGCGCCGTCGGCCAGGGCCCCGGCACCGGCTACCTGCCCGACACCCTCGGGTCCGACGACGTCACCGCCGACCTCGCCCTCGGCCGCACCACCACCGCCTCCTCCAGTGAAGGGCCCAAGTGGCAGGCGTCCAACGCCACCGACGGGCTCGCCGACACCCGCTGGTCGAGCAAGCGCACCGACGGGGAGTGGCTCCAGGTCGACCTCGGCTCGGTACGCCGGATCTCCTCCGCCACCCTCACCTGGGAGAGCGCCTACGCCCGGGACTACGACCTCCAGGTCTCCACCGACGGCACCACCTGGACCACCGTCTCCCAGCAACGCGGCCGCACCACCGCCGGCACCGACACCCTCACCTTCACCCCCACCGACGCCCGCTACGTCAGGAGCAGGGCATCCACCGCGGCACCGCCTACGGCTACTCCCTCTACAGCCTCGACGTCCGGGGCGCGGCCGACCTCGCGGCCGGCCGGCCTGCCACCGCCTCGTCCAGCGAGACGGCCGCCTTCACCCCCGACCGGGCCTTCGACAACAACGGCACCACCCGCTGGTCCAGCGACCGCACCGACGACCAGTGGCTCCAGGTCGACCTCGGCACGGTGAACACCGTCAGCGCCGCCACCCTGGTGTGGGAGGCCGCCTACGCCCGGGACTACGACCTCCAGGTCTCCACCGACGGCACCACCTGGACCACCGTCTCCCAGCAACGCGGCCGCACCACCGCCGGCACCGACACCCTCACCTTCACCCCCACCGACACCCGCTACGTCAGGATGCAGGGCATCCACCGCGGCACCGCCTACGGCTACTCCCTCTGCAGCCTCCGCCTCGGCAACTGACCGCCCCGCACCCGGACGGGTCGTCCGCCGCCGCACCGGCCGGTGGACGACCCGTCCGGGCCTCCGGGCCGCCGGACGACCCCGTACCCGGCGGCGTGTGCCGATCAGTCGACGTGGAGTTCCATCCACTCGGCGAGGGCCGCGAGCCCATGGTCGAAGCCCGTACGCGGGGCCCAGCCGAGCGCCGTACCGCCGCGGCGCGGTCCGCCGTTGCGGGATGCCGCGGTGGTGGCGGCCATGACCGGGCGGCCGCTGTCGAGCCGCGCCGCGGCGAGGGCGATGTCCTCGGTGGTGAGGCGCTCGTCGCCGGTGATGTTCATGATCCGGTGGACGGGCGGCGCCTGGAGGGTGCGGTCGACCGCGTCGACCACGTCGTCGATGTAGACCGGCCGCCAGGTCTCCGTCGTCTCGTCCCCCGTACGGTCGGCCCGTGGCGGCAGGGTGCGCCGCAGGGCCTGCTCCACGACGGAGCCGTCGAGCACCTCCGGGCCGAAGACCAGTCCCAGCCGGAGCCAGTGGACCGTGGGGGCGGGTGTCCGCACCCCGTCCGGGGCCATGGCGGCCGGCCACAGCGGGCGGTCCGCGGCGGGTCCCCAGCGCAGGGCCAGGTCCACGCTCGTCGGATCGCCGACGCAGACCACCTGCGGCACCCCGGCCTTCGCCGCGCCCGCCACGACGTTCTCCACCCGGGCCCAGAGCCGGCCGATGTCCGCGGCGCAGGAGTCGGCGGTCTCGGGGGAGAGCAGGTGGACGACCGCGCTCGCGCCCGGGAGCACCGGGTCGAGGGCCTCCCGCCGCACGGGGTCTGCGGCCAACTCGCGCACGCCCGGGTAGTCGTGGACCAGCAGCCGGGGCGCGACCGCGGTGACCTCCCAACCGGCGTCGGCGAGGCGTCTGGCGAGCGCCGTGCCGATCGGCTCGTCGGCACCGGTGAGGACCAGTCGTCGGGCCCGCCGTCGGCGCCGCGGGCCCCCGCCCCCGGTGTCCGGGGGCAGCCGGGCCCCGCGGGCGAGACCGGCCCGGTAGGCCTCGCGGGCGACCTCCAGGAGGCTGGGCCGCAGCTCCGCGAGCGTCAGCCAGTCGACGGCGGCGGACAGGCCTCCGACTCCCACCGTGGCCAGGCCCCGGTCGGTGGCGGCGCCGTCGGTGCTCCGCTGCGACGACCCGTCCGGGGGGAGACGGGCGCTGGTGACCACGCCCATCAGGAACGCGGTCAGCCAGTGCCTGGTGGACAGTTCCGGGCCGATGCGCTCGACCAGTTCGGTGGAGGCGTCGGAGTTGAGGCCGAACAGCAGTCGCAGCCGCCGGTCGTAGCGGGCCGGGTCGAGGCCGAGCCGGGCGAGGTAGTGGTGCGCCGGGGAGGTCGCCCAGCCACTCCTGATCCGGGTCGCGACGTGGACCCCGCCCCGGACGAAGAAGGGGACGGCGTCCAGTGCGGCGAGCCCGGGTGCCCGGCTCCAGCCGGTGTCGACCTCCGCGTCCTGCGGCCGGGACGACGGCGCGGGGTCGTCGACCGGGTGGAACGGCAGGGGGAACCGGACGTGCTCCGCCGTGGCCAGGTAGGTGGGCACCCCGAAGGTCCTCAGGTAGCGGGCCAGGACGGGACCGTGCCCGGTCCGGTGGGTGCGGCGGGTGGCGTAGCGGACGAAGCCTTCGGCCCGGCCGGTCGGCAGGACCAGCGCCGTGGTCGGTACGGCACCCACGACACCGGGCGCCCAGCGGTGCCCCGTCAGGGCGGCCATCCGCACCGCGGCCGCGGCGGGCGTGTCGGGGTGGGCGTGCAGGACGAGCGCGGCCTCCGGCGCGGCCCGCACGGCCGCGCTGACCCGCGCGTGGAAGTCCTTCCCGAGGACGGCTCCCTCTTCGATCAGCACGTGGTGGGTGGATCCCGGTGGAGGGGTGGACCAGGCGCGGATCGCGGCATTCGATCCGTTGATCCCCCGCGCCGTCACCACGGCGTACGGTTCGGGCGAAGCCCGTTCGGCCAGCTCCCGGGCGGAGGCCGCCCGTTCCGGCCTGGCCATGACAACGCCGCTCAACCGAATGTGCACGGTCAGGGAACTCCTGTTCTCAAGAGGTGGCGCCGGGAGTCCGGCTGTGGTGGAAGTGGCCCCGGCCCGCCCCGGCGCACGACCGACCGTCAGTCGCGCGCGCCCACCTCACCGCGGGAGTGTGCACCCCGCCGCGACCGACCGGCCCCGGGGAGCGTCGGCCGTTCCGGGGAACACGGTGCACGAGATTCGAACAGAGGTCTACACCAATTCAAAAAGTCCGGCCCTCGTTGCACCATGTGCACCGGCCCGCGACCCGGACGGCGGCCTTGATCCGGACCAACCCGATCCTAGGTTCGGCGGGGACGGGATTTCGCGGGCCGACCGGCCGGAACGACCGTGCCGTTCGGCAGAGGCCGGAGCGGCCGGACGGCCGGCCGGAGACGGCCCCGGGAGTCGTCCCGACGGCGGTTCAGGCGCCGCGCAGCAGACCCGCGTCGCGGGCGACGACGGCGGCCTGCACCCGGTTGGCGCACTCCAGCTTGGCCAGCAGGCTGCTCACGTGGGTCTTCACCGTGCCCGCCCCCAGGTGCAGCCGCGCCCCGATGTCGGCGTTGGAGGCGCCGGTCCCGAGCAGCGCGAGGACCTCGCGTTCCCGGGCGGTGAGGCCGGAGAGCCGGTCGACCCCCTGGCGCGCGGGAGCCGGTTCGTCGCCGGACGCGCTCGCCGCGAGGTACCGGTCGATGAGGTGCCGGGTGACCCGCGGGGACACCACCGGCTCACCGCGCACCACCGTCCGGACCGCCTGGATGAGCTCCTCCGGGGGGGCTGTCCTTGAGCAGGAAGCCCGCCGCGCCCGCCCGGAGCGCCCGGGCGATGTTCTCCTCCTCGCCGATGGGGGTGTGGGTTTGGATCGTAGACGCGGGGGGGGGCGGGGGGGGGAGGGTGGGGGGCGCGCTGGCGCGCGGCCCCCCCCGCCTC
>NZ_JBHYGR010000046.1:55774-65227 GCF_042738155.1 Kitasatospora sp. NPDC059088
TCTCCTGTGGGGGGTGCTCTTTTTTCCCTCCACCCCCGCCTCCCCCCCCGGGCGCGCCGGGTTTTTTTCCCACACCACCCTTCTGTCTTCCCCAATGACGACCTTCACCGCGGGGGCCAGCTCGGCGATCCGTTCGGCCGCCGTCAGGCCGTCCGCGCCCGGCATCCTGATGTCGAGCAGCGCCACGTCGACCGGGATCCGGGTGGCCAGCCGGACCGCCTCGTCGCCGTCGCGGGCCTGCGCCACCACGTCCAGGTCGTCCGCGCACCCGAGCACGAGCCTGATGCCGGCCCGGACCAGGTCCTGGTCGTCGACGAGCAGCACGCGTATCACGATCCGGGGCCTCTCGGGACGGGGATGTCGGTGGGGATCACGGTGTCCTCGACCAGCCGGTCACCGAGGAAGCAGTACCGGTGCACCGCCAGCCGGACCGCCCCTTCGTCACCGTAGTCCGGAAAGTACTCGCACCCGGCACCGGCCGGCGGCTCGGGCTCCTGCCCCCGGACGGCCGCCCGCGCGAACGGATCCCCGAGGCCGTGGTCACGGACGAAGGCCTCGCGGGACGGTTCGGCGGACGGCGGCAGCGGCGCCGCGCCTCCGCGGTACGGGACGAAGACGAATAGGAGGGCTCCATGCACCTGGCACAGATCGTTCTCGTGGCGGAGACCGCCCTCGTCCTCGTCGGGGCGGGATGGATGCTCCTCGCGGTGCGCCACCGTACCCGCATGGCGGGCGCGACCCGGGCACGGCACGAACTGCTCGCGCCCACAAGGGAACTGCTGTCGGCAGCGGCCCTGGGCCTGGGGGCAGGATGGGCGGTGACCCGGCATGAGGTTCCCGACCTGCTCTCGCTGGCGATGCTCGGCGTGCTGCTGCCCGCCACGGCCGGAATGGCCGTGGCGCTGATGGTCGGGCAGCGGGGCGTGCCGACCCGCAGCACCCGCGGATGGCTGGTGCTGACGGTGCCGCTCCTGGGCGGCGCCACGGCCGGGATGTACCCCTCGCTGTTCTGACACCGGCCCCCCGGCACGAGGAACGCGAGAAGGGCCTCCTGGCCGTCCGATCGGATTCCGACATCCGACCGGCCACCAGGAGGCCCTGAACCACACCCCGGCCGCTCCGCACCCCATCCGGTCGGGACCGGGCCGGGGTGCGCCTCACGAGCGGCGCGGCGGCTTCCCGCACCGGGGCGGCGCGCCCGTCACGCGTCCGCGGTCTGGACCTCACGCGGCGCGGCGGCGGTCTCGGCGGAATTCTGCGGCCGGTCGGCGAGCTTGAGCCAGACCACGCCGGCGATGATCACGGCCAGCCACACGGCCTTGGCCGGGGTGAGGCTCTCGTCGAAGACGACGGGCCCCAGCAGGGCCGCGCCGACCGACCCGATGCCGGCCCAGACGGCGTAGCCGATGCTGACGTCGATGGTGCGCAGCGCGGCGCTCAGGGCCCAGAGGGTCAGCAGGAAGAAGACGACGGCGACCAGTGACCAGGTCAGCCGGGTGAAGCCGTGGCTTCCACCGACGGCGAGCGCGTAGCCGACTTCGAAGCCGCCGGCGAGCAGGAGCATGATCCACGGGTTGACCGAGTTGCGGCCGGTGTCGGACATGTGCACGGGTCCTTTCGGGAGGTGGAGCCGGGTGGGGGCGGGAGGATCAGGCAGCGCCGCTGAGCTGGAGGCCGACGACGCCGGCGATGATGACGGCGATGCCGACGGCCTTGCGCCAGTTCAGGCGCTGGCCGAAGAGCAGGGCGCCGAGGAGGGTGATGCCGACGCCGGCGACGGAGGTCCAGATCGCGTAGCCGACACCGACGTCGAAGGTCAGCAGTGCCTTGCTGAGGAAGAAGGTGCCGAGGGCGCCGGTGATCAGGGTCACGGCGGTCCACGTACGGTTCTTGAAGCCTTCGGCCTTGCCGGCCGCGATGGCGACGGCGATCTCGAAGATGTCCGCGATCGCGAGGTAGAACCACTGCATGGCTGGTCCTTTCGTTCTTGGGAGGTCGGCGTTGACGGGGAGAGGTGGAGCGGGGAGAAGACGGGGGAACAGGGGGAAGCGGTAGATCAGGGGAAGCGGGGGAACGCGGGAAGGCAGGGGGGAACGCGGGGGGAATGCGGGGAACGCGGGGGGAAGGCGGGGAGCCGGGCGTCAGGGCCGGTTCAGCAGCCGTCGATCCCGCAGGCGGGAGCGGCGCCCCCGAGGGCCTCCTGCTCGGCCTGGGCGTCGAGCACGGCCTTGCGGATCTGGGCGACGGAGGGCACGCCCTCGATGCGGTGGCGTCCGTCGATGATGATCGTGGGCGCGACGGAGACCCGGTTGGCCTCCGCGTCCCGCAGCGCCGCCCGGTGCGCCTCGGTGTACCGGCCGGAGGTCAGTGCCTCGGCGAAGTCGGCGCTGTCCAGGCCGAGTTCGGCGGCGATGTCGGCGAGGACGGCCACCTCGCCGATGTCCCGGTTCTCCTGGAAGAAGGCCCGCAGCACCCGGGGGGTGTACTCCGCGGCCCGGCCGTGCTCGGCCGCGTACCGGTAGCCCTCGAAGGCCAGCCGGGTGTAGGGCTGCGGCGAGACCGTCGGGAGGGTGATGTCCACGCCGAGGCGGCGGGCCATCGGGTAGACGGCGCGGTCCCAGATCGCCGGCAGGTAGTCGTCCTCCGGGCGCAGCGTCGGGGTGGGGTGGGGCCGCAGCTCGAACGGCATCCACTCGATGTCGACGTCGAGGTCGCGGGTGGCCTCGTGCAGCGGGCCCTCGGCCAGCATGCAGAAGGGACAGACGTAGTCCGACCAGACCTTGATGCCGATCCTGCCGGTTGCCGTTCCGCTCACGGCCGCCCCCGCTCCATGGTGAGGAAGTCCTCGAACGGCGCCGTGCCTTCCGGGATCTGGATCGAGGTGACCTTGATCGGCCAGGTCTCCGGGTCCTCGGCGAAGATCGAGTACGAGCTGGTGTAGTCGAAGCCGTACCGCGCGGCCGTCTTGCGGTCGACCACGTTGACGATGTGGCTGACGCTGAAGTACAGCGACGCCATGTAGCACAGGGCGCAGGGCTCGCCGGAGGCGATCAGGGTGGATCCGGCGGTGGCGTGCAGTCCGTACTTGGCGGCGGCCGCCCGCAGTGCGGTGACCTCGGCGTGCGCGGTGGGGTCGTTGTCCTCGCGCACCCGGTTGACACCGGTGCCGAGGATCCGGCCGCTGTTGATCACCACACCGGAGAACGGGATGCCGCCCTTGGCGACGTGCTCGCGGCTGATCCGTACCGCCTCGCGGGCGTACTCGGTCAGCTCGCTCTCGGAGAGTTCGGAATAACGCAACGCTGCTCCCCCGCTCAGACCGCGGTCGCGGTGTCGACGGTGGGTGCCGTGGGATCAGGCATGGAGTCCCCAGGTAGTTGCTTGTATGTACATGTTGTTTTTGCCCGTGAGAACCTCAGGCGGACAGGTAGAGCTTGCATGAACATACATCTTGCTGTCAATCGCCGGCGGTGAAGAACTTCGCCTGACCCATGCTCATCAGCTCATGCCGGCACGACAATTGGGGCATCGTCGACCCCGCGCCGAGCGCGTCGGGCGTGCCGGGAGGGGTCGGCGGCGCGCCCGAAGCGACGGCTCAGACTGCTACGGGGTACCCCAGGGAGGCTTCCCGGACCCACCGGGAGCAGGGCACGAGCGGCGGCCTCGCCAGACCGTCGGTTCCGGCGCCCGGGCCGGGGCGGAAGGCCCGCATGCCGAGGTCGGCCGCCAGGCGGCTGTAGGTGAAGGCGGCCGAGACCAGGGCCATGTGGTGGTGCCACCCCGGGAACGAGCGGCCCTCGAAGTCCCTCAGCCCGAACCGCCGTTCGAGCAGCTCGACGGTCTCCCCGGTCGCGGCGTGCCGTTCCGCGTACTCCAGCAGCTCGTCGACCGGCCGGTGCACCATGCTGGTGAGCCAGAGCTGCCCCGCACCCGTCGCGTCCTCGTCGGGCTGGGTGAAGAGCCGGAACGGCTGCGGTCTCTGGTCGGCCGCGACGGCGCCGGGGACCTGCACCAGGCCGTCGCGCACGGACGCCCAGCCCGCTCTGCAGACCCCGGAGCGCACCTCTGGGCACCGCTCGCTCACCGTCCGGGCCGCCGCGGCCACCGGCCGGCGGGAGCCGGAGGCCTGGTGCTCCAGCGGGGCCAGCGGGAAGCTGTCCGGGATCGCGACCGCGAAGTCCAGCCCGCGCCGGGTCAGTCCCTCGACGAGCCGGCGCGAGTCCAGGTAGCCGTCCAGGTCGACCACCACCGGGACCGGGTCGTACTGCGAGGTCTGCGCCATCTGGTCGATCAGGTTGAGGAGTTGGCCCTCGCACGAGGCGGTGGCGGTGTGCGGGATCCGGGCCTGCTCGCGGAGCGGCCCCTGGGCGGCCCACGTCTCCGGCAGGAACAGGCACCAGCCCACGGGGAACTCCCCCGCCTCCGTCGACATGAAGACCGCCATGCCGATCTGGCAGTTGACGGTCCGTCCGGTGTGCGGGATGAAGCGGCGGTGCACCCCGCAGGACTTCTCACCGCGCTTGGGCAGCACCACGGGGGCGATCGTCCAGGCCTTGGGCCGGGCCCGGTCCTCGACCCACTGCCGGAGCTGGTCGCAGACCGGATCCCACTCCCAGGGGCTCTCGTTGACGAACTGGTGCAGGGCCTGCGAAGCGGTCGGGGAGTCGCTCGACACGGCCGCCAGCCGGCGGATGGACTTCTTCCCGGGCGTGCTGAGGAGGCCGTTGACGTAGGTGTGGGCCCACTTGCGCTGGTCAGCTCGGCGCAAGTGGCCGAACAGCTGGTCCGTGAACTGGGTGACGGAGTCCCATCCCCTCATAGCTACCCCTCCCGTGTTGCGGCTGCGGCTTTCACACAGATCCACCCACACTAAAGAATGAGCACTATTTTTTTCTCGGGTAAAGGACTTCCGGTCGCCACTTCGCCAACTCGATACAAAGCCCTGGCGCGAATCGCCCGCGCCCGGCCCGGGGAAGGGGCGGCCGGGGTCGGCGGTCCGCGCGGGAAATGGAATCGCCCCCGCGGATCCGGGCACGGCACGCCCTGCGGGACATCGGCCCCGCAGGTCAGGGGCGTGCCGCCGGGTGTGCCCGCGGTCGCCGTACGTCTACCGCCCGGTCACCCCTCATTGCGGGCCGCGTCGCCCCGGGACGGGGCGCGCAACCGCGGCGGGGCGGGCGTCCGGTCGTGCTCGCAGGGGTCGGGGCCGTCCTCCGGCCGGGCGCCGAAGCCCGCCCCGGCCCGCCGCCACAGTCGGCCGAGCTCGTGCTCGACGACGCTGACCGGGCGGCCGGAGCGCAGCTGCGCCTCGGCGCCGGCCAGCAGGTAGGCGACCAGCAGTTCGATGTCGGCGAGCTCCGCGTCGGTGGTGCCGCCCGCCCGGGCCAGTTCCAGCGCGTGCAGCAGGGCGGGCCGCCAGGCCTGTTCCCAGGCGCCCTGCGAACCGGGGCACTCGTGCGCGAGCCGCATCGCCGCGTGGGCCCGGACGTCCTGCTGGAGGAAGGCCGCCAGCAGCTGGGTGAGCCGGCTGACCGCGGCCAGCCCGGGCGTCGTGAGCTGCTGGACCTCGTCCAGCGCCGAGGAGGTCGCGGCCGCCCCCGCCCTGAGCACCTCCTGCGCGAGGTCCTCCTTGGTCAGGAAGTGGAAGGTCAGCGCGCCCGAGGTGACCCCGGCGGACTGGCTGATCCGCGCCAGGGTGGCGCCGGCGTAGCCGTGCCGGGCGAACTGTCCGGCGGCGGCGTCGATCAGGGCGGAGCGGGTCTGTTCCGCGCGGGCCTGCCTCAGCACTGCGGCGCGCGCCGGTACCGCGCGACGGGTGCGGCCGCGGACCGTTGGACGCCCCAGGGACTTCGTGTGAGCTGCATGGCCCCTCCGGCTCGTTCGTGCACCAGCCCCCGTGACGACGCGGCAAGCATACCCCGGTCCCGGCGGCGTCCTGACGTATCGTCGAACTCGCGTTCACCTGGCTCGACCTGCGGCGATCCCCTCCGCGCCACCGGGAACCGGGGCGTGGTGGAAGCGTGGCCGGAGCGTGGCCGAGACGTGGCGGAAGCGTGGCCGGGCGGGGGCGTGACGGTCCTCGGGAGGTTGCGTGAGGCCGAGTACGGCACCGCACCCCGGGGCAGGGAGGCCCGGGGTGCGGTGGATCCGGAGTGCCCGGGAAAACCGCCGGGTGCGCGGCGGCCCGACGGGCGGCGGGAGGATCCATTCCGATCGGCGGCGAATAGGCATTGACCGAATAGCGAATTGCGATAAGCGGGTCGAGCACCGGCCGGGCGGCCGGGAAAAGCGGAGCGCCGGGTCCCGTTATCTCACCGGGACTTCACAAATGACCGCACCCTCCGCGGGCGCCGCCGGCCGACGGACGGGCGGCACCGAATGGCGGACGCCGCGGAATGGGCGGACGTCACCGAATGGCGGGCACGTACGAGTCGTCCACCCGACCGTCCGCCGTCGCCGGGTCGAAGGTCGTCGCGGGCGCCTCGTCCCCGCGCGAGCCGTTGCGGCGGTCGTACCGCAGGAAGTCCGACAGCTGGTCCGTGCGCCGCAGGTGCCCCTTGACCAGGACCACGCCGAACAGGTGGTCGCCGTCCTCCCGCCAGCAGACCAGCGGGATGCGGTAGGTGTCGCCCTCCGGCGTCCCGAAGACGGCCTCGTAGGCCTGTGCGTCCAACAGGCTCACGCGTGGCCGTCCTTCGGGGTCGTGGTGAACAGCTGTCCGTAGTCGGTGATCTCCTGAGCGGTCCCGGCGGCGCCGGCCAGGTGGAGGGCGTGCCAGAGGATCACCTGGTTCGCGGTGACGACGTTGAACCCGAGCTCCTCCTCCAGCGGCTTGATGGTGCCCACCGCCCGGATGCCGTTGCCGGCCACCAGGACGGCGTCCGGCCGGTGCTCCGCCACCGTGCCGCGGATCCAGGCCGACAGGTTCTCCGGCGTGATGGCCTTCTGGTTCGACGGCAGTCCGCAGGGGGCGTGGTGGACCACCTCGTAGCCGAACTCGCGGAAGTAGTCGGCTCCTTGGCCGGAGAGCGAGTCGGTGAACCACGGCGGGTTCACCAGCGCGATCCGGCGGGCGCCCAGGGCGTCGAACGCGGCCCGGGCGGCCTTGGTGGTGCCGGTGATCGGCAGCCCCCGGGTGACGGGCAGCAGTCGCTCGTACAACTCCCGTTCGCCCTGGGCCTTCAACGCGTAGCTGGAGGAGGTGAACCCGAGCGTCAGGGCGTGCAGCGGGGAGGCCGCGAGCAGTTCGACGGCCTGGTCCAGGTACGGGGCCTGGACGAAAGACAGGATCGGGTCGTACGGGATCTTCTCGTCCATCTCGCCGCCCGCGCGCATGGCGGCGAAGTGCACGCGCGATCCGTGGACGGAGACGGAGGCGGGGGCCACGGCCTGCAGTTCGGCCTCCGGGCCGACGTCGGCGTGCGGCACGACCACGCCGATCCGGGTCGAGGCGTCCCATCCGTCGACGGGCGGCGGGGTGCTGGTCATGGGGGTTCTCCTACCGGGTGAGGGTGGACTCTTCGGCGAGGCGGCCGCCGTGGACGGTGCCGGTGCCCGTGGTGTCGAGGAACTTGGGGTGCTTGCGGCGCATGGTCTCGATGACGAACTCGTAGGGGAGGTCGTCGAAGCTGCCGTGGTCGGTCAGGAACTCCATCGCGCCGCCGCCGTCGTGGGGGTGGTGGAGGCTGTCGTTGACGCCGTCGAACTCCAGGGCGCGCATGCCGTAGAGCTTGCAGAGCAGCTTGTTGAACACCGGGGTGACCTTGATCCACTTGCCGTCCAGGTACACCTGGGCGAGCGAGTGGAAGAACACGTCGCCGCCGATGTGGGACAGCAGGCGGGGCGAGGCCAGGTGGTTGCGCACGTCGCCGTAGACCAGCCGGGAGGGGATGCCCAGGGCGCGCACCCCGGCCGCGTACAGCGCGGCCTTGTGCAGGCAGAACCCGGACTTGGTGGTGGCGGTGGTGGAGGCCCGCAGGCCCTCCCGGGAGAGCGGGGCGCCGTAGACCTCGTAGTCGACGCCGTCGCGCACCGCGTAGTACAGCTCGATCGCGTTGGTGCGCCGGTCCGCCGAACGGTCCCGGACGGCGTGGTCGACGAAGGCCTGCACCGCGTCGCTCTCGTGGTCGAGGAACTCGGTGGAGCGGGTGAGGTGGTCCAGTGTGTCGGTCATGTCGGGATTCCCGTCGGTCAGAGTCCAGCCAGCATGGCGATCCGGTTGCGCTGGATCTCGGAGGTACCGGAGTAGATCGTTCCGGCGATCGAGTTGCGCAGGTCGCGCTCGACGCCGAACTCGGTCAGCACGCCGCGGCCGCCGTGGATCTGCACCGCGTCGAGCGCGGTCTGCACGTTGGCCTCGGAGACCACCGTCTTGGTGGCCGCGAGGTCGAACGCGGCGTCCTCGTTCCGCTCGACCTTGGCGCCGGTGTCGGCGAGCCACTTGCGGGCCGTCTCCACCCGGATCTTCATGTCCGCGATCTTGTGGGAGATGCCCTGGTAGGAGCTGATCGGCCGGCCGAACTGGCGGCGCTCCTTGGCGAAGGCGATGGTCTCCTCCACCCGCCGGGTCATCTCGCCCAGGGTGATGGAGAAGCCGAAGAGCACCTCGCGCT
The DNA here is from genome assembly GCF_042738155.1 of Kitasatospora sp. NPDC059088. Classification (NCBI taxonomy): domain Bacteria; kingdom Bacillati; phylum Actinomycetota; class Actinomycetes; order Kitasatosporales; family Streptomycetaceae; genus Kitasatospora; species Kitasatospora sp. NPDC059088. The sequence goes on from NZ_JBHYGR010000046.1 coordinate 64,387, forward strand.
TCATCACGTAGTCCAGGACCCGGAAGCCGGAGCCCTCCTGCCCGACCCGCTGGGAGACCGGGACGCGCAGCTCGTCGAAGGAGAGCGTGCCGATCGGGCTGGTGCGCAGGCCGATCTTGTCCATCGCGGGGCCCACGGTCAGGCCGGGGGTGCCGGCCTCGACGAGCAGGGTGGTGAGGCCGAAGGGGCCGGGCTTCCCGGTGCGGACGTAGAGCAGGAACAGGTCGGCGACCGGGGCGTTGGTGATGAACATCTTGTCGCCGCTGACCACGTAGTGGTCCCCGTCGCGGCGGGCGACGCTGGCCAGGTTCATGGCGTCCGAGCCACCGGAGCTCTCGGTGATCGCGTGGGCGGTGATCAGCTCACCGGACATGATCCGCGGGAGGTACTTCTCCTTCAACTCCTGGGTCGCGAACCGTTGCAGGGGCACGCCGACGGACACGATCTGGGTCGAGGCGGAGAAGGACAGGCCCGCGTCCCGGGAGGTGTGGCCCAGTCCCTCCAGGGCCCGCATCGTCCGGGTGAGGCTGTGCCCGGCGCCACCGAACTCGGGCGCGAAGTGCACCCGCAGGAGTCCGGTCTCCCGCAGGGCCTTCCACTTGTCGTGGGGGAACTCGCCTGCCGCGTCCAACTCGCTGGTGTTGGCGTTGAGTTGCTCCGCCCACGGGGCGGTGAGGTCGAAGAGGTCATCGTCCATGGGGGGTCCTGGGGTCCATTCCGGGGTCGGTCGTGCTGCGGAGGATCGGGGTCGTGGGGCGGGCGCGGGGGCCCGCCCCCGCGGCGCGCGCCCCCCCGCGCCGGGGCGGCGCCGCGGGCCCGCCCGCGCGCGGGCGCGCGCGGG
>NZ_JBHYGR010000047.1:0-4087 GCF_042738155.1 Kitasatospora sp. NPDC059088
GAGCCCCCGCCAGCGGCGTCGACGCCCCGCCCCCGGGCGGCGCGGCGCCCCCCCCCCCCCGGACGCTGAGAGCCGGTCAGCGGTAGGACTCGCCGGTGGCCAGGAGCAGGCCCACGTCGTAGCGGTTCGCGGGGCCGCGGTTCTTGGAGCCAGGCGGGCGCCCGGGGGCCGGGCCGACGACCGCCGTTGTCGGTGGCCCCCAGTGGCCTGGGTAGCGGTCCCGAGAAGACCACGAAGGCCCCGGCGAGGGAAGGGGCCTTCGGTGCTGCTGCGGCGCCCCGACCCGCTCGGGGGCTCGGGCTGGGGCCGCCAACCACCACCATGCCGGTGGTGCCCGCCGACGGCGCGCCAGACTAGGCCGTGGCGGAGCCCGCCGGGGAGGTGTGCTCGGCGGGGCGGGTTCCAGGAGGGACGGGCACCTCTCGGATCAGGGTCCACGGCTTGTGGCCGTCCTTGTGGCAGACGATGCGCAGGCGCAGCGGGTGGTCCAGGTAGCGGCGGGCCCAGGAGTTGATGGGGTCCTTGTCCCAGGCCGGCCGTAGGCTGAGCTCCAGCGCGGACGGCGCGGTGGCCGAGCCCGAGGCCTTCAACGGTGGTGGTGCGGCCGGGGGCGGCGACACCGTCGACACCGGGGCGCAGGCGCAGCGGTCCCCAGATCACCTGCGCGAGGTCCTCCGCCGTGGGTCCCGTCGGCCCGGGCAGGTGGCTGACGCCCTTCTCGTCCAGGATCTCGACGGTGATGCTGTCGAGGTCGTCGAGGCCTTCGGGGCCGTCGAGGTCCACGCTCAGGAGCCAGTGGTTCATGTTCTGCTGCACGAGGCGGATGTCGAGGTCGGGGGTGAGGTCCCGGTGCCAGCGGTCACGTTCGATGCTCTCGACGCGCTCCGCGGCGGCTGCCGACCGGTCGGCAGCCTTCCACGCGAACACCGCGACCAGCACGCTGACAGCGGCCGCCACGGCGGCTATCCATTCAGTCATGGCGCCGGACAGTAGCAAGGGGAGCTGACAGTGTGACGTGCATTTTTGCCCGCCTCCACCCGGAGTCGACCCGCCGCCCACACTGTGCGGCTAGGCCGTGGCGGCGTCGGGCTCCCGGGTGGGCTCAGCGGCGGGCGTGAGCGGCTCGGCGGTGCCGGAAGGCCGGGCAGCAGAAGGCGCAGGGAGCGCGGGCGGGCGCGGCCGCGACCTGAGCAGTGCACGGTCAACTCCCGATGGCTGACAATCCCCCACCCGTCGTGCCGAGGTTGCCGTGCCGGGTGTAATGCCGCCGGATCGGAGGGATGCCGTCCCCCGTTCGGCCTACGTGCCTTGCGGGGGCGGCATCCGGAGTACCGTCCTGAGTTGAGTGGGAATCAGAACGGAGACCGGTATGCCTCTGAACAGCGAATCGATCGGTTCGCGCGTGAGGATTGCCCGAAACGCCGCTGGAATGACTCAAGTTGAGCTTGCCGACTTCCTGGGCCGGGCCGAGTCCTGGGTGGCCAACGTCGAGAGCGGGCGGTTGGCCCTGGACCGGTACAGCGTGATCACCGCCATCGCTGAGTGCTGCGACGTCGACGTGGTGTGGCTGCTCGGCCAGCCGTACCGGCTCCAGCACGGAGTCGGCGGCATCGCGCATGCCCACGTCCCCGCGATCCGGACCGGGGTGCGCCGGGCCGGCTTGATCCTGTCCGGCCACCCGGGTCTCGTCCCGCAGGGCGGCCTCGTCGGGCTGGCGGACCTGCGAGAGCAGTCCCGGCGGACCAATGCGGCGCGGCAGGCTGCCAACTTGCCGAAGGTCGCCACCCTGCTCCCGCCCCTGATCGAAGACCTGAACACGGCCGTGCTGACATTCGAGTCCGGCGGAAGCCGGGACGAGGCCCTGCGGCTGCTGGCCGACACGTGCCGTACGGCCAGGATGTGCCTGAACCAGCTGGGGTACCCGGATCTGGCGTGGTCGGCGGCGGAGGTGGCCGCGGGAGCCGCGACCGCCGTTGACGATCCGCTGGAGCGGGCGGCCGTCGCGTGGGACCGGTGCGGGGCGCTGCTGCACCAGGCGTCCCCCAGGGAGGCCCTCGCCGTGGCCGAGGCCGCCCTGCGCGACCTGGAGCCCCACACCCGGGGCGTGGTGGCCGGGCGGGAGGCGGTGTCGCTTCGCGGAGCCCTGCACCTGCGGTGCGCGATTGCCCACGCCCGGGCCGGCCACGGGGCGGAAGCGTGGGCCCGGGTCGATGCCGCGCTGGAGGATGCCGACCGTCTCGGCCCCGGCTGGTACGACCTCGGCCGGCACACCGTGTTCGGGCGCGGCGTCGTCGCCGTCCACGCGGCGGAAGTCGGTGTCGAGGTGGACGAGCCGGGCCGGGGCCTTGCCCACGTGCCGCAGGTCGACATCAACGAGGTCCCGTCGAAGGAGCGGCGCACCCACTTCGCGATCGACGAAGCACGGGCGATGCAGCGGATGGGCCGGCACTCGACCGCGGTGGTCAAACTCAAGGAGGCCGCCACCGCCGCGCCGCACTACGTGTTCGCCGACCCGATGAGCCGGGCCCTGGTCACCGAGCTCGTGCAGGTGGGGGTTCCGTCGCAGGCCGCCGCTCTCTCCAGCCTCATCCGCAACATGGAGCTGGTGCACTAACTCGCCTTTCCACCCGAACAGTTGACGCCCCCTAGAATTCCTAGGGGGCGCGGCACGGCAGGGCTGCCAAGCTCATGGGGTCACCAGATGTGAATGTGTGATCACCGTGGGAGAGACTGGCAATGGAGCTGATCAACACCCGCCGACCGAACGACGCCGTCACGGCCTACTCCGCCCTCGGCTGGGCGTTATCGGTCGGACACCGCTACAGGCCTCGGCAGGGCTGCACGTGCAACAACCCGAACTGCCCCATGCCGGGTGCCCACCCCCGGACCGGCAGCCCCGCCGTCAGCAACCCCGAGCACGTCATCGAGGAACTGGAGAAGGCGCCCGGCGCCGGACTCCTGGCCACCACCAGCATGTTCGACGCCCTGGTCTTCCCGCGGACCACGGGCATGGCCGCGATAGTCAACCTGGAGAAGATCGCCCAGGTGCCGTGCATCGTCACCGACGAGTCGGTCACCCTGCTGATCCTTCCCGCCACCGGCCGCTACGCCAGAACGGTCGGAGCCGACGTGAGGATCCGCTCCGGCCCGGACGACTGGATCGCCCTCCCGCCCTCGCACGGCACCCGCTGGGACACCCCGCCGTGGGTACTCCAGACGAACTCCCCGGTCGCACTGCTGCACGGCGGCGACATCGGGCGCCACCTCGAAGAGCCTCCTGACCCCTTCGGAGGCCAACGGTGACCACCAGCGAGTTCACCTTCCGCGCTGAACGAGAGCACGTTCGCACCCTCCGCAACACCATCTCGCAGGCGCTGCAGAACAGCGCGGAGACCGCCGGTCCCGGCATCTCCGTGGTCATCGCGGCCCTGCGCGCAGACACCGTTGTGCGGAACGCCCGGCCCCGGCCGGTCGTCGGCACGTTCCCCGTGCGCCCGGTGCTGAGCAGCCGGATACCGGCGGCGTGAGCACCACCCCGTAGACCTCCGGCGACGGCCGCCAGCCCTTCCCGGCGCGGCCGCCGCCGGACTCCAGAACGCCCGCCTGGGTGCGGCGGGCAGCGGAAGAGCGCACGCCCTACCGTGCCTTGCTCACCGCGCGGCCCCGCGGCCGCCCCCCTTCCGGCCTCCCTAGGAAGGGCGGCTGCGGGGCTCCTGCCGGCCGTCGACCGTGGGGGTGGCGGTCTGGCAGGAAGAACCCGGTGGCCGAGGGTCCACCGGAACGCTGGCCCGGCCATCGGTCGGGAGCCCTGGCCGGGCCAGCAACCCCGTTGAGACCACCCACCCCAGGACCTGGGGCGGGTGAAGGCCGGGGCGCGGCGTCACCCGTGTGCGCCCGCACCCCGGCCGACCGGACGACGAGGTGACCAGGGGCAACGTGTTGCACCCCGTCGTCCGTACCGGCACGTGCCACCCGGCACGGGGCCGGCGGGGGGGGGGGGGGGGGCGCGGGGGGGGGGGGGGCCGGGCCCCCCCCCCCCCCCGCGCCCCCCCCCCGCCCCCCCACGACACACCCAGCGCCGGGCGGC